>NZ_JBIWAL010000010.1:0-165552 GCF_044760045.1 Pseudomonas sp. NPDC098747
GGCTTGACCATATAACACCCAAGCAATTTGCGCTTAAGAGCCAGATTGCGGTGTGTGAAGACGAAACGAACCGAAAGTTCGATGTTCACAAACACCGAGAGCTATCACATACCCAATTTGCTGAAGCGAGGCCAGCTGGCCACGACTCAGTACCCGAATTTCTTGACGACCATAGAGCGTTGGAACCACCTGATCCCATCCCGAACTCAGCAGTGAAACGATGCATCGCCGATGGTAGTGTGGGGTTTCCCCATGTGAGAGTAGGTCATCGTCAAGATTAAATTCCGAAACCCCAATTGCGAAAGCAGTTGGGGTTTTGTTTTGCCTGCGAAAAAGTTTTGCATAAACCAGACCCGTTCAACCAAGTCAGCAATTCCGAATGGCGATGACATTCCCTGGGGCAATTCGCCTTTCCGAGACGCGTTGCTCTAAGACCTATGTGTCTATTGCAAGTCACCCAGTGTACGCACGATAATGCGATCAATTATCACTCGCGAACTATTCCATCGTTATGTCTGCCAACGATTTATCCCTGCGTAGCGCCGTTAATGATCTGTATTGCGACCACCACGGTTGGCTCAATGGCTGGTTGCGCAAGCGTTTGGGCAATGCGTTCGATGCTGCTGATCTGGCGCAGGACACCTTTGTACGGGTGATCAAGGCGCGCAACGCCTTGGCGATTCGCGAGCCGCGTCCATACCTGTCGATGATCGCCAAGGGCTTGTTGGTCGATCTGTTTCGGCGTCGATCGCTGGAGCAGGCTTATCTGGACGCCTTGGCCATGATGCCGGAATGCCAACAACCTTCGTTGGAGGCGCAGGCGATCCTGTTGCAGGCGCTGATGGAGATCGATCGCTTACTGAGCGGCTTGGGTCCCAAGGTTCGACAGACGTTCATCCTGTCGCAGTTCGATGGACTGACCTACCCGCAGATTGCCGAGCACTTGGGTATCAGCGTGCGCACGGTTAACAACTACATGGCCAAGGCGATGGAGCACTGCTGTTTGATGCAGATCCAGTTGCAACTGGCATGAGCCTTTCCTCCGCTGAGCTACAAGCGATCAGTGCCGCCGCTCGCTGGTACGCCCGACTCCATTCCGGTGTTACTACCGATTCGGATATCGCGGCCTGGAACGACTGGTTGATCGCTGATCCTGCTCATCATCAAGCCTGGCAGCGTATGACGGCGGTAGGCGAACAGATGGCGAGTGTCCCGGGCGCGTTGGCGGCGCCGGCGTTACGCGGTGCCGAGCGATCCCGGCGACAGGTGTTGGGCAGTGTCTTTGTGTTGGCATCGGCGGGTTCGCTAGGCTGGTTGGGCTGGCGCAGCGAGACGTCCCGCAATCTCTTTGCCGATTTGCGCACTGCCGTGGGTGAGCGTCGCGAATTTCGGCTGGCGGATGGCAGCTCTGTGCTGCTCAACACCGACACTTCGGTCAACCTGCGTTTCGACGGTCGTCAGCGCGTGCTGGAACTGCTGTGGGGCGAGATTATGGTGACGACGGCTGTCGATCCATTACAGCGACCCTTCTCGGTGCGGACCCGCCATGCACAGGTGCTGGCGCTGGGGACGCGGTTTATCGTGCGATCCGGGGATCAGGGGGGCGAGGTTGCAGTGATCGAGAAGGCCGTTGAGGTCAGGTCGTCCGGCGGTGCTCCGGCGGTTCGTCTGGAGGCCGGACATTCGCTGGACATCAACGATCGTGCGTTAGGGGCGCCATGGAGAAATGATCCGTCGGTGGGTGCCTGGCAGCAAGGAAGTATCATCGCGCTGAACCGTCCATTGGCCGAGTTACTCGCCGATCTCTCTCGTTATCGCTCAGGCGTTCTGCGCTGTGATCCGCGCATCGCGCAACTGAAGGTCTCCGGTGCTTTTCCAATTGATGACACCGACCTGGCGCTGGCGGCTCTGGAGAGTGGGTTCTCGCTGCGGATTACTCGGTTCAGCCGATTTTGGGTCAATGTGGTGCCCGCCGATTCGCACTGATTCCGTACTCGATTCCACGGTGATCCGAAAAAACTTTTTCTGCCGTTGCATCTTTTGCACGCATCGTTCGGCTCATCCCTCAGTGAGTTTTTATTGAGTGTTTTTGGGGGAGGGGTAAACATGTCTCGGGTGTATAAGACGGGTCGTTTGGCAATCGCAGTGAAGGTTGGTCTGTTGGCGGCGACCTGTACTGGCGTCTGGTCGACGGCAACGATGGGGGCACCGCTGTCGGCACAGCAGCAGAATACAGTCAAATCTTTCGACATTCCTGCGGGCAGTCTGACTGAAGTTCTCAGCCATTTCGCCAGTGCGGCGGGTGCTGCGATTTCTTTTGATGCGCGGCAAACCGAAGGCTTGCGCTCGGCCGGGCTCAAAGGTGCGTTCCAGCTCAGTGAAGGTTTCGCGCGGATCCTTGGCGGCAGCGGTCTGCAAGCCGAGCCTCAGGCCAACGGCACTTATGTGCTGCGGCCGGCACCGCCCACCGGTTCTGCACTGGAGTTGGGCGCGACGAACATCAATGGGCAAATGCTCGGCGCAACCACGGAAAACAGCGGCTCGTACACCACCGGGGCGGTAACCATCGGCAAGGGTGAGCACTCGCTCAAGGAAACCCCGCAATCGGTCACGGTGATGACACGCAAGATGCTCGATGACCAGAACCTCAACACCATTGATCAGGTCATGGAGAAGACGCCCGGCATTACCGTCTACGACTCGACCATGGGCGGCAAGTATTTCTATTCGCGCGGTTTCCGCATGTCGGGCCAGTATCAGTACGACGGTGTACCTCTGGACATGGGCAACCTGTATGTTCAGGCCGACAGTTTCAGCGGTGACATGGCCTACTACGATCGGGTCGAAGTTCTTCGCGGCGCGGCCGGCATGATGAAAGGCTCGGGTGGCACCGCCGGCGGGGTGAATTTCGTGCGCAAACGCGGTCGGAGTGTCGCGCATACTGACATCACCCTGTCCGGCGGCACGTGGGACAACTATCGCGCGCAGGTCGACACCGGTGGCCCCCTGAACGATTCCGGTACGATACGCGGCAGGGCGGTGGTCGCTGAGCAGGCTCGGCATTATTCGGCACATGATGCCAGCCGCAAGGATCAGGTGTACTACGGCGCACTCGACGTGGATTTGAGTCCTGATACGACGGTCGGTTTGGGGGTTGCCTACGAAGACGTGGATGCCAGCCCTTGCTGGGGTGGCCTGCCGCGTTACAAGGATGGCAGCGACTTGAAACTCAGTCGCTCGACCTGCCTCGATCCTTCGTGGAACACTTGGCGCAGCCAGCGCACCACCGTATTCAGCGATCTGAAACACCAGATCAATGACGACTGGGCGCTGAAGGTCGCCAGCGTTTATACAAAGAACACTCAGGACATCAAATACGCGTTCGCTTCCGGTGCCGTGACTCCGGGCGTTGGCACCACCGGGATGCTGGGCAGCCTGTATGACTACGATCAGGTCGATTACGGGATCGATGCCTACGTGGATGGCAAGTTCGACGCGTTCGGTCGGCAACATGAACTGGTGATTGGCGCCAACACCAGCCGCTCGAAAAAGAACGATTTCTATTCGGTCGCATTTCTGCCGCAGCGACAGGATGTATTCAACCCCACGAAGCATATCCCGGAGCCGGATGACAGTTACTTCATCAACAATTCGTCTCGCGGCGGACCAGTCAATTCAGTAACAAAACAGAAAGGCCTCTACTCGACGCTTCGCTTGAAAGTGGCTGACCCGTTGACGTTGGTCGTAGGTAGTCGAGTAAGTTGGTACACCTCCGAGACGGATGCCGATTTCATCAACAGCGGCACTTCCGAGCATTCCAGCAGCCGCGAAACCGGGCAGGTTACGCCGTTTGCCGGTGTGTTGTTCGACCTGAACGAGAACCTGACGGCCTACGCCAGCTACTCGGATATCTTCACCCCACAAGGCAATTACCGTTCGCAAGACGGTTCGGCACTCAAGCCGCTCGTGGGTCAAAGTTATGAACTGGGCATAAAGGGGGCCTGGTTCGATGGCAGATTGAACAGCGCCTTCAACCTGTTCCGCACGATCCAGAAAGACCAGGCGCAGACGGACTACAACTCTTCCTGCCCGTCATCCGATGGTTACTGCTACGTCAATTCCGGCAAGGTTCGCGCGCAAGGTTTCGAGGCCGAGATCAGCGGTGAAGTGATCGAGCGTTTGCAACTGCTAGCGGGCTACACCTACACCCAGACCAAAACCCTCGACGACCTCGACACGAGTTTGAACGGCGCTGCCTTCAACTCTTATGTGCCTCGGCATGTGCTGCGCATGTGGGGTGATTACGCTTTGAGCGGCACGCTTGATCGGTTCACCGTCGGCGCCGGGGTCAACGCGCAGAGCGACAACTTCCGGGTTTCACCCATCAGTGGCGCGAAAATCCGTCAGTCCGGTTATGCCGTCTGGAACGGTCGAATCGGCTATCGCATCGATGACACCTGGTCGGTTGCACTTAATGGCAACAACCTGTTCAACAAGCGTTACTACGCGACTATCGGCACCGAAACCTTCGGTAACTACTATGGCGATCCGCGTAATTTCATGGTGTCGGTAAAAGCGAGCTTCTAACGCTACGCCGCTGCACTTCTGATCAATCCTTGCCAGACGTGGCGGCCGCAATGTCCCACGTCATCAATACCTGAGTGATCGCCGCGTCTATCACCTCGATCGAGGTGTCATCCCGAGCGAGGATGGAAACCCCCTGCAGGAAACTGTCGAACACCGTCGCCAGGGCGGGTGCGACAGTCCTGGCCGGTAACTCACCAGCACTAACTCCGCGCTCAACACACGCCAAAATCCCCGCACGAGTCCGTGCGCGGGACTGGGTGAGGGCTTCGACCACTCGGGTGTTTTCAGGGCTGGGAGCGCTCATTACGCCGAGTGTCACCATGCACCCCTTGGGATGGCCATCCTCGCACTGCATGCGTGCTGACTGGCGCAGCGCGGTTTCGATGGCTTGGCGTGGTGGCAGGTTTTCATCCCACAGGCATTCGGTAACTTGAGCGAAGGTCGTCAGGTAACGCTGCACGCATTCATCAAAAAGGGCTTCCTTTGAGCCGAAGGCAGCGTAGAAGCTGGGCGCGGAAATTCCGCCGCCCAATTCTGCTTTCAGCAGGGCGAGGGAGGTGGAGTCATAGCCATGTTGCCAGAACAATTGCATGGCTTGCTCGACGGCGTCGTCGCGGTCGAAATTGCGGGGGCGGCCTGTTCTTGCCATTTCAAGACTCCTCAACGAGATAACTTAAATACTAGACGATACATAAATCGTTGACAACGAGTGGTCGCTGCCATCAGTATTTTATATCGATCGGTATTTAACTCTGAAAATCACCACTCAAGGACTCTCCCGTGACACCCTCAATCACCTTATCGGCAACGCCGAAAAGTCTGCCAATTGGCGCCTTGCTGGCGTTGGCCATGACTGGTTTTATCTGCATAGTCACCGAAACCCTACCTGCCGGCCTGTTGCCGTTGATCAGCGAAGGCCTGGCGATCTCACCGTCGATGGCCGGCCAGATGGTCACTGCCTATGCCTTGGGCTCGGTGCTGGCGGTCATCCCGATGACCATCGCGACCCGTGGCTGGCGTCGGCGTAATGTGCTGTTGCTGACCATCGTCGGTTTCCTGGTGTTCAATTCCATCACAGCGCTGTCCTCTCACTACGGCGTGACGCTGGTGGCGCGCTTCTTTGCCGGTGTCGCGGCCGGATTGGCCTGGAGTTTGTTGGCAGGCTATGCCCGCCGAATGGTCGAGCCCCACCAACAGGGCAAGGCGTTGGCGCTGGCCATGGTCGGCACACCCATTGCGCTGTCGCTGGGGGTGCCACTCGGCACATGGCTGGGTGGTCTGGTGGGTTGGCGCACCGCGTTTGGCATCATGTCGGGCCTGACGTTGATTCTGATAGTGTGGGTATTGGTGAAAGTGCCTGACTACCCACCACAACCCGCGCATCAACGCATGTCGCTGCGCAATGTGCTGACCACGCCGGGCGTACGACCGGTGCTGGCGGTGGTGATCAGCTGGATGCTCGCGCACAACATTCTCTACACCTACATTGCACCGTTTGTGGCGGCGGCGGGTTTGGAGAATCGGGTGGATCTGGTGTTGCTGGTTTTTGGGATTGCTGCGCTAGCGGGGATCTGGTTGACGGCCAAATTGGTTGAGCCGCTGTTGCGTAAAACTACACTGGTCAGCCTCGCAGCATTTGCGGCAGTTTGCGTGGTGCTGGGTTTTTCAGGGCGCGTACCGGAAGTGATCTACATCGGTGTAGCGGTTTGGGGATTGAGTTTTGGCGGCGCCGCGACATTGCTGCAAACCGCTCTGGCGGATGCGGCCGGCGATGGCGCGGACGTGGCGTTGTCACTGAATGTGGTGGCATGGAATAGCGCAATTGCGGGAAGCGGCGTTGTCGGTGGCGTATTGCTGGACAAATGGGGCGTCGCGTCTTTTCCATGGGCGATGACGCTGCTGGTGGCCGTGGGGTTCGCCATTGTCTGGCGGGCGCGGGAGCACGGTTTCAAATCGGGTCCGCGCGGACATGGACGGCCGGTGGTTGCGGGCCACTGAAGTTCTGTAGCCGTTTCACGAATAGTTCTATATCGTCCGGGGGCTCCATAATTGATGGTAGGTCCCCCGTCGAAACTCCTGCACGCATTGCACCTGGAGCAACTGTCCATGAACGCTACGTGGCAGAATTCACCATGAAAGCGAGTTTCGAGAAAGTACCCTCGGTGGCCGATGCATCCTGGACGCTGTTGAACAGACGCTTACCGGAGGCGATTCCATTCGAATGGCATCATCATCCCGAGTACGAGTTGACGCTGACGTTGAACAGCCGTGGCCATCGCTATATCAGTAATGACGTCGCTCCTTACGATGATGGTGATCTGATATTGGTGGGGCCGAATGTGCCCCATAGCTGGTCTTCGTCGGAATTGATTGATTCGCGGCAACCGCACATTGTTCTGGTGATCTGGTTCTCCGCACAGTGGGCGGAGTCGTTAGTGACGTTGTTCCCGGAGATGGCCTCGGTCCGGCAATTGTTGGCGGCGGCCCGGCACGCTTTGAGTTTCAGTGAGGCGGCTTCTCGCGAGGTTCGGCCGGTCATTGAGGCGATGGTCAATCAAGCCCCGTCCGAACGCTTGCTCGCGTTGCTGGCGGTGCTCGGCAAGTTAGCAATGAACGTTGATGCCACGCGAATCCTGCCGGCGCCACACATACAGCCCGGCAGCCACATAGTCGAAGACGCACGTATCCATCGGGTTCTGGAGCACATGCACGGTCACTATGACCAACCCCAGAGTATGACTGCGCTGGCCGAGATGGCTTGCGTTAGCGTATCGGCATTCCATCGGATGTTTCGCCGACATACCCACTGCACGGCGCTGGACTACATCGTGCGGCTGCGGGTTGGACACGCCTGCGAGTTGTTGATGCAAGGGAATTCTACGGTATCGTTGATTGCCGAGACGGTGGGTTACTCATCACTGGCGCTGTTCAATCGCCAGTTCAAGGCGCAAAAGGGACTGACACCCTCGGAATTTCGTCGACAGCACGGCCACCATTTCAGTAAAAAGCCTCGCGTTCAGTAGATCGATACAACAGCGCTTACCCAGTAGAGCGCCACAATCGTATTACCTGACGCTTCTATTGAGGCTGCCGCGACCGACATTGAAAATGCTTCCATACCTGCCTGAATAACAAGAACAGCAGGTCATTCGATGAGCAAGTACCAGGCATTCGAAAGCGCAACGTTTCCCAAAGATTACCGTGCCAATATCGTCAACATGAAGCGCGTATTGCGTGCACAGATTGGCGATGTGAACGCGTTGTTCGCGCAGGTCAGCGAGTTCATTGCCGGTGAAATCGCATCCATCAGGCAGCAAGAGGCACAGACGGGCTCGGGCTGGCCGGTGGTGGAGTTCGATGACATCCTTGCCGCAAAAGTGACGCCAGCGCAATTGGCTTTGATCAAGCGCCGGGGCTGTGTGGTGATTAAAAACCACTTTCCCAGAGAGCAGATGCTGAAGTGGGACAAGGGCCTGCTGGATTACCTCGATAAAAACCGCTTCGATGCGGTTTACCGTGGCCCGGTCGATCAGTTCTTCGGCAACCTGGAGGCCTCGCGTCCGGAGATTTTCCCGATCTACTGGTCAGCGTCGCAAATGCAGCTGCGTCAGGACAAGCGAATGGGCGCTGCCCAATCGTTTCTCAATCGTTTGTGGAAGACCCACTCTCAAGGTCAGGACTGGTTCAACCCTGACGTCAATGCGTTGTATCCCGATCGGGTGCGCCGGCGTCCGCCTGGCACGCAGTCGAAAGGCCTTGGGCCGCACACCGACTCTGGAGCTTTGGAGCGCTGGTTGCATCCGGGCTATCTGAAAGTCTTCGACAAAATCTACAGCAACGATTTTAGTTCATACGACCCGTGGGACGCGGCGTTTCGTACCGAGGTCGACGAGTACGCCTATAGGGACACGGTCAAGTGTTCGGCGTTTCGCACGTTTCAGGGTTGGACGGCGCTGTCTGACATGAAGGCTGATCAGGGCGTGTTGCATACATTGCCGATCCCGAAAGCGATGGCTTACATGCTGCTTCGGCCGTTGCTTGATGATGTGCCCGAAGATGAGTTGTGTGGCGTCGCTCCTGGCAAGGTCCTGCCGGTTTCTCGCCAATGGCATTCGCTGCTATTCGAGGGACTGAGCCCGATTCCGGATGTTCAGGCAGGTGACTCGGTCTGGTGGCATTGCGATGTGATTCACAGCGTTGCCCCAGTGGAAAACCAACAAGGCTGGGGCAACGTCATGTACGTTCCCGCGGCGCCAATGTGTCCGAAAAACTTGCGTTACGCCAAGGACGTGTTCAGGGCCTTTGAACAAGGCGCATCGCCAGATGATTTTCCATCTGAACATTACGAAAAGTCTTGGGAAGAGCGTTTCAGCGTCGAGAGTTTGAACGCCCTCGGGCGCGCCGGTCTCGGGCTTGAATAAGTGCAAAAAAACCAATGGGGCGTACACGTGAACCCTTGGAATAACAAAAATAAAGGTACTGAAATGACACGTATCAATCGCATTGCCGCCATGGTCTCTCTCGCCACGCTGTTCCCCCTCGCCAGCCACGCCGCTGAAAGTAAGGGCACTGTCGAAGTAGTCCATTACTGGACTTCGGGAGGTGAGGCCAAATCAGTGGACGTACTGAAAAAAATCATCGAGAAGGATGGCTTTACCTGGCAGGACAGCGCGGTGGCAGGCGGGGGAGGTAGCGCAGCGATGACCGTGCTGAAAACCCGTGCGGTGTCGGGTAACCCACCTTCCGCTGCGCAGATCAAGGCGCCGGATATTCAGGAGTGGGGCAAACTTGATTTGCTGACCAGCATTGATGGCGTCGCCAAGGCGAACAACTGGGACAGCCTGCTGCCCAAGGCTGTCGCCGATATCATGAAGTACGAGGGGCATTACGTGGCGGTGCCGGTGAACATCCACCGCATCAATTGGCTATGGCTGAACCCCTCGGTTCTCCAAGAGGCCGGGGTGACCCAAGCCCCGGCCACGCTCGAGGAGCTTTACGCTGCTGGCGATAAGCTCAAGGCGGCGGGTTTTATCGCGATCGCCCATGGAGGCCAAGCATGGCAGGACACCACAATTTTCGAGAACCTGGTGCTGAGCATAATGGGTGTGCAAGGGTTCAGAAAAGCCTTCATTGACGTCGATGAAGCCACGCTCGAAGGGCCGCAGATGGCCGACGTGTTTATCGCGTTGCGCAAGCTGCAAAGTTATCTCGACCCCGACGGCAATGGTCAGGACTGGAATCTGGAAACTGCCAAGGTCATTAATGGAAAGGCCGGTATGCAGATCATGGGAGATTGGGCGAAAAGCGAGTGGACGGCGGCGGGCAAGCAGGCGGATGTCGACTACCAGTGCGTCCCGTTCCCCGGTTCGCAGGGTGTTTACAGCTACACCATTGATTCGCTCGCCATGTTCAAATTGGCCACGAAGAAAGATAACCCCGGCAATATTGCCGCCCGCGACGCTCTGGCCATGGTCGCGCTGGAGCCGGAGTTTCAGTATGTATTCAACCAGAACAAAGGCTCCATCCCTGTCATCAAAGGACTGGACATGACCCGGTTCGACAGCTGCGCCCAAGCTTCGGCGAAAGATTTTGCAAGCGCAGAAAACACTGATTCACTTGCGCCCAGCATGGCGTTCAACATGTCGACATCGCAGGCAGTGCAGGGTGCGGTGTTTGATGTGGTGACCCATTTCATGAATGACAAACAGGCGGACCCGGCAAAAGCGGGTAAGCGAATGCTGGCAGCTATCAGGGCTGCGCAATAGGGGTGAATCTGAGCAAACTCCACGAAACCCCGACATAAACCCCCATTCCTTCACCCGGGGTCGACCGCGCAGCGTCCTGTCCCTTGTCGTCATACCCCGGCGTGACCGTGGACGCGTAGTGTTTGTTGGTCAAATTGCGCATATCCACCCAGGTCTGCCAGTCACCCTTCGGCGCGTTGTACCCCAGCGTGGCGCCAAACAGCGCATAAGGATCGGCGTAGTAACTATTGGCGTAATCCACCGCCACTTTCGACACCAGTTGCGTATTGAGCGCAGCGAAGAATCCCTGCGGCCAGTCGTAGCGCAATTCACCTTGGTAGTAGTGCATCGGCAACCCCGGCAAGCGGTTGTCTCCGAAGCGATCATCATCACGGTAGTGGAAATCGCTGAAGGTGTACGCTTGACGCAAGCTCAACTGCCGCCCGTCAGCGGAAGACCAGAGTTTGCTGTTCAGGCTGGCTTCGACACCCTGGTGCACGGTTGGGCTGGCGTTGAGCTCATACGGCGTTACTGCGGTGGCGTCCGGTAGCACCGAAAGCAACTCGTTGCGCACTTGCGCGTAGTACCAGGCCAGGCTCCATTCGCCGAGCGCGCTGTCACCACGACCGCCGAGTTCAAGGGTGGTGGCGGTCTGGTTTTGCAGTTTGATCGGGGCGCGCTGGGTGCCGGTGGCCGCGCCGCTGCCGGCCGGGAAGCGCACGTTGGAGCTGTAGATCAGCGACCACGGGTGCGGTGCCTCAACCGAGCGGCTGAGGTTGCCGAACACTTGCAGGTCCGGTGTTACCTGGTAGCGCAGGCCGAGGCGGGGGGCGTAGTCCCAGTCGTTCATGCTGGTTTTGCCGCCGCTTTGCGGGTAAGTCACGGCGCTTTCGCGGCGGGTGTAGATGGCCGCGAGGCCGGTGGTCAGCCACAGGTCATCGGCGATTTCCAGGTCGTTACCAACGTGCAGAACGGTGTCGGAACCCTGATAGGTGAAGTTGCGCATATGCGTGCCGGGCGCGTAACCGACCGTGTTGCCGGTAGGGATGCGCACCAGTTCGCTGGCGCCGGCGTTAGGCAGGTGTTTGGTGATGCGCAGGCCAGCATTGCTGCTGCTTTCCATGCCCCAAAGCGTGTCGCGGCGCTTGTAGTCGAAGGTGCCGCTGACGTCGGTGTAGGCGACCTTCAGACGATTCGGGCCTTCACGCAGATCCATCGGGTAGTCGTGGTAAACGAGGCCGGTCTGGATGCTGGAATCGTCGTCGATATAGAAGGTGGTCTTGTTACCGATGAAGGTGCTGCCCGGCTGCTTGCGGCTGTCATCGCGCGACACGTACGCCGGGTTGGCCGCACGTGGGTTGTGCTCAATGGAGTGTTTGGTGACGCGGCCGGCGAGGTCGTTGTCGGTTTCGCGGTAGCGGATGTAGAAGCGGGTTTCCAGGTTCGGGTTGAAGCGATAACCGAAGTTGGCGACCAGGCCTTTGCTTTCGCTAGCGGTGTGATCCTGATAGCCGTCGGCGTTCGAATCGGTCAACGACACGTAGTAATCGAAGTCGCCGAGCACTTGCCCGGAACTGACCTGACGCTGCTGAAAACCGTGGCTACCGGTGGCATATCGCACTTGCAGTTTCGGCGCGTCGTAGCCTGTGTGGCTGACGTAATCGATGGCGCCACCAAGGGCCAGCGAGCCGCGATCAAAGCCGTTCGCACCGCGCAGCACTTCAACATGGTCGACCCAGAGTGGTTCGAGCAATTCGTAAGGCGTGCCGCCGGGACCGCTCAGTGGCAAGCCGTCGAGCAGGGTGTACAGCCCCGAAGCATGAGCGCCCGGCGCACGATTGATGCCCGAGCCGCGAATCGAAATTTTCACTCCTTCGTTGCCCGCCGACTGCGCATAAACCCCCGGCTGATAGGCCAGCACATCCTGATTGCTCGCCACGCGGCCCTGCAACGGCTGGCGCATGTCGACCACGTTGGTGCCGCCGGGCACTTGGGCCAGGCGCACCTTGGCGTCCTCGACAGCCGCGTCAGTACCGCTGCGATCCTCAGCCGAAATCAGCACCTGCCCCAGCTCCATACCTTGAGCTTCGACCATGGTCGGACAGGCGAGGGCCAGCCCCAACAACGCGGTGGGCAGGGAATTGGGCGAGGGCATCGAGAAAACTCCAGACAGAACAGGCACGGGCAATGAACAGTGCGACGTTAGAAAGAACGAAGGAAACACATCGTGATTTTGCTTATTGTCCGGCAATGGAAAACAACACGCCATAAACTAATCTCACGAGTCTGGTTCACAGTAAATTCCCAAAATCATTTGGCAATCAGTGAGGGCTCGACCATGGCAAAAGACAAGAAGAAAGCCGCAAAGACCCTTGAAACTCCCAGGTTGAAAAACAAGGATTACCTGGAGCAGTTGCGCACGCTGCACGTCGAACTGGTCAAGTTGCAGGAGTGGGTCATCGCCAAGGGTGTGAAGGTCTGTATCGTTTTCGAGGGCCGCGATGGTGCGGGGAAGGGCGGGACAATCAAAGCGATCACCGAACGGGTGAGTCCGCGGATCTTTCGCGTCGTGGCGCTGCCGGCGCCAACCGAGCGCGAGAAAAGTCAGATGTACGTCCAGCGTTACCTGCCACATTTACCCGCCGCGGGCGAAGTGGTGATCTTCGATCGCAGTTGGTACAACCGCGCGGGCGTAGAGCGGGTGATGGGCTTCTGCACTGAGGAGCAAGCCGACAAGTTCCTTACTTCATTGCCGCTGGTCGAGCAGGCAATCGTCGATTCCGGAGTGATCCTGATCAAATACTGGTTGGAGGTCAGCCCACAGGAGCAGACCCGCCGGCTGGAGGCGCGAATCAACGATGGCCGCAAAACCTGGAAACTGACGGGAATGGATCTCAAGTCCTACAGCCGCTGGTATGACTACTCACGCGCGCGTGACGATATGTTCAAGCATACCGACACTAACCATGCTCCTTGGCTGGTGGCCGATTCCAACGACAAGCGCCGGGCAAGGCTCAACATCAGCACTGACCTGCTCAGCCGCATCCCATATGAAAACGTCGAACACGAGCAGATCTCGCTTCCCAAGCGACAGAAACCGGGCAAGTACCGTGAGCCGGATTATCCCTATAGACGTGTCGCGGATAAGTTCTGACGGCTCGCTCTCAGCGCACAAAGTGTGTCATCGATTTGTGCCTGAACCGGGAAGATCATGGATCGGCCTTCCGCCTGTCGACTGCGCTGAACCACCGCGCCCCCGCTTCTTTCTACAAGGGAAGTCCCTCATGAGTTAAACCCTATGTTCGATCAGCGTAAGAGAGAATTACTGGCGGCATGGCGCAAATTGGCGACGCAGTCGCAATTGCAGATGGACCCCGAGCAACAGTACGACGAGCTGCTCAAGGCCGCCGATGAAATGGAGGAGGAGGGACTGATCACCAGCGCCGAGTGGCGGCAGTTGGTTCGGGATGCGGGCAGTGTGTTCACCAGCGACACGAGTCAAACACGCAGTTGATACCGCCCGATTACGCTCAAGCGGTTGATCTGCCTCACAAGCCCTCCAGATTCAGGCCGCTCATAACGCGGCCTTTTTTGGCTTTCGGCTGCTCCGCTTGGGTGCTTCTGGACGCTTGCAGCAGACGCATGAACGCAGCTTTGTCGACCGGCCGACTCATGAAGTAACCCTGTACTTCGTTGCATTGATCGGCGCCCAGAATATCCAGTTGCTCCGCGGTTTCGACGCCTTCAGCAGTGACGGTCAGGCCCATGGCTTTGCCCAGTCCGATGATCGCTTGCACCACCGCCCGATCATTGGCGCCGCTGCTGATCGAGGCGATGAAGCGCTTGTCGATCTTGATGCCGTCGAACGGATACGCGCGCAGGTAACCAAGCGATGAGTAACCGGTGCCGAAGTCGTCCATGTTCAGGCGTACGCCCAGCTCTTTAAGAGCTGTCATGGTGGTCAGCGCGCCGTCGGTGTCGTTGAGCATGACGTTTTCAGTGATCTCAAGCTCCAGGCGACTGGCCGGGAAACGGGTGTCGACCAGCACTTCGCGGACATCCTCGACCACGTCACTTCTGGCGAACTGTGCAGGCGAAAGATTGACCGACAGCATAATGTCTTCCGGCCAGGTCAGGGCCGTTTCGCAAGCCTCACGCAACACCCAGCGCCCGAGCGGGACGATCAGGTCGGTCTGCTCCGCCAGCGGAATAAACAGATCGGGCCCAAGCAAGCCCTTGATCGGATGCTGCCAGCGCACCAGAGCCTCGACCGAAACGATCTGCTTGCCATCAACTTTGTAACGCGGTTGATAGTGCAGGATAAACTCGTTGTGCTTGAGCGCATGGCGCAGGTCGTCTTCCATTTGCCGGCGTGTCTGGATCTGGTCACTCATGTGCGCTTCAAAATAACACCAGGTGTTTTTGCCCTCGGATTTGGCCTGATACAGCGCAATGTCGGCGTAGCGGATCAGTTCGCTGGGGGTAAATCCATGGCGCCGGCTAAGGGCAATGCCGATGCTGGCGCCGATGTGCAGCGGGTGATGTTCGAAGATCACCGGTTGATGCAGGCTACCGATCAGACGGGTGCAGAATTTGTCGATTTCGTTAGGTGTGTCCATGCCATTGAGCACCACGACAAATTCGTCCCCGCCAAGCCTGGCGACGATGTCATCGTCGCGGGTGCATTCACGCAAACGGGCGGCGACTTCTTGCAGCACCGCATCACCGGCCGGATGGCCGAGCGAATCATTGATCGGTTTGAAGTTGTCCAGGTCAATCATCAGCAGCGACAGCGCCGGCGCGTGCTCCCTGAGCATCAGCGCTTCATCCAGATAACGCGCGAGTTTGTTGCGATTGGGCAGCCCGGTCAGGGCATCGTGCATGGACAAGTGCTGGATTTGAGCATGGGCGGCGACCTCGTCGGTGATATCGCTGGCGGTGCCGCGATAACCGATGACGACATGCTTGTCGAAGATCGGGCGAGCCGAAAGACGGCAATGACGTTGCTGCCCGGAATGGTCGCGGTAAGTGCAACGCAGGTCGCTGGCGTGACCTTCCTCGTTCAGTTTCCGCAGCCACAGTTCCAGCGGCGTGGTGTCGCAAAACAGCAGTTGACCGATGTCCTGGCCCTGCCAAAGGGTTTGTGGGTAACCGGTCACTTCGCTGAAGCGCGCCGACAAATAGGTCAGCGACAGATGCCGGTCGATCTCCCAGATCCAGTCTGAAGCGGCTTCCGCCACCGCACGAAAACGCTCTTCACTGGCTTCCAGACCAAGGTTGGCGGCTTCCAGTGCAAGGTTGGAGGACTGCATCACCGCAAAACTTTCGTCGACATACCGCGATGAGCGCAAGGCGTGGCGGAAGAAATACGCGGTCAGCAGCATTAACACCACCATTGTTGCGCCGAGGGTGGGCAGCAATGACCACAATAACTGTTGCCCCGGCCGCTCCAGATCGGCTACCAGACTATAACCGGTGCTGTCCAGCGGCACTCGCGGGCGGGCCGGGTGCAGGGTTTCATCCAGGGCAAGGGTCAGGTTTTTCAAACCGTAACCGCTGCCGATCTTGCGCAGTTTGGTTGGGGTGAGTTTGTCGACGAACACCAGCACAGAGGTTTTCTGCGCAGTGTTCAGTGCGCGCTCATCGTTAGGCAAAATGGCCGCTGCCGACACCAGCGCCGGCCAGCCCTCGAAAAGTGAATAGCGGCTGACGGGTTGGGTCAAGTCGCTTTGGCCTTGCACCTGATCCAGCAGCGAGGTCGCGCTGATCTCCAGGAACGCCGCGACATCCGCATCGAGCATTTGCCCGCGAACCACGGCGTATTTGGTGCGCTCGCTATCCAACACGAACACGCCATCATAGCCGTCAGCGGTGAACAGCGTTTTGCCCAGGTTTTGCTCGGTATAGGCCCAGTGGGTGTCGACCTTATCGCTCAAGCGTTCATAGGCCGTGGTCCAGTAGGCGTAACTGGTGATGTAGTTTTTCGACGCAGTGATGCGGTTTTCCAGAGCGCGAACCGAGTAGAACTCGGTCTTTTTGACTTCCTCGGCATCCAGCCTGTTGGCGATGCCGAGCAGGGCGACTGCCGCAGCAATCACCCCGGTGACGAACAGCGCGCCCACGGCGACCGCTAGGCGCCAAGTGACGGCGCTCTGTCTTGGGGGAAGCGGCGCTGCATTAGTGGAAATGTCCATTCGCTCGTCCTTGATCCGCAGTCTTCTGAATCTAGAACAGCGGCACGGGCGCAATGTTCAGATTCTTGTTCAGGATCATGCTGATCGGAATCTGTAGAAGCGTAGTGAACACCTGAAGAATTTGCTTTTGCCAGTTTGCAACAAGGGACGACTGACCCCGCAACTCTTGGGTCGAGCGTGCATTTTACGCCCGAAAACGGCGTGGCACCGGTCAGCGGCGATTCCCGAAAGCACAAGACTTCCCGCTCAAAAACCGGATAATGGCCGCCATTCGTTTAGCCGTATTCTGGTAATCCCGCATGGAAATCAAGGTCAACTTTCTCGACAACCTTCGACTTGAAGCCAAGTTCGACGACTTCACGGTGATCGCCGATCAGCCCATCCGCTACAAGGGCGATGGCTCGGCACCGGGGCCGTTCGACTACTTCCTGGCATCGTCGGCCTTGTGCGCGGCTTACTTTGTGAAGTTGTACTGCGACACGCGCAATATCCCCACGGAAAACATTCGCCTGTCGCAAAACAACATCGTCGACCCGGAAAACCGCTACAACCAGATCTTCAAGATCCAGGTCGAATTGCCAGCGGACATTTCTGAAAAGGATCGCTTGGGCATCCTGCGCTCGATCGACCGCTGCACGGTGAAGAAGGTCGTGCAGACCGGCCCGGAATTCATCATCGAAGAAGTCGAGAATCTTGACGCCGATGCCCAGGCCTTGCTGATGCCGCACTCGGGCTCGGAGGCGGGCACCTACATCGCCGGCAAGGACCTGCCGCTGGAACAGACCATCGCCAACATGTCGGCAATTCTCGCCGACCTGGGCATGAAGATCGAAATCGCTTCGTGGCGCAATATCGTGCCCAATGTGTGGTCGCTGCATATCCGTGACGCGCACTCGCCGATGTGCTTCACCAACGGCAAGGGTGCGACCAAGGAAGGTGCACTGGCGTCCGCGCTGGGTGAATTCATCGAGCGGCTGAACTGCAACTTCTTCTACAACGATCAGTTCTGGGGCGAAGACATCGCCAGCGCAGAATTTGTGCATTACCCGGATGAGCGCTGGTTCCAGCCTGGCCCGAAAGACGAATTGCCGAGCGAGATCCTCGACGAATACTGCCTTGAGATTTACAACAGCGATGGCGAGTTGCGTGGCTCGAACCTTTACGACACCAACTCCGGCAACACTCAGCGTGGCATCTGCTCGCTGCCGTTTGTGCGCCAGTCCGACAATGAAGTGGTGTACTTCCCGTCCAACCTGATCGAAAACCTGTTCCTCAGCAACGGCATGAGTGCCGGCAACACGCTGGCCGAAGCACAGGTGCAGTGCCTGTCGGAAATCTTCGAGCGCGCGGTCAAGCGCGAAATTCTCGAAGGTGAAATGGCGCTGCCGGATGTGCCACAGCACGTGCTGGAGAAATACCCAAGCATTCTCGCCGGCATCAAGGGCCTGGAAGAGCAGGGTTTCCCGGTGCTGGTCAAGGATGCGTCGCTGGGCGGTGAGTTTCCGGTGATGTGCGTGACCCTGATGAACCCGCGCACGGGCGGCGTGTTTGCCTCATTTGGCGCGCATCCAAGCCTGGAAGTCGCGCTGGAGCGTAGCCTGACCGAGCTGTTGCAGGGCCGCAGCTTTGAAGGCCTGAACGATCTGCCGCAGCCGACTTTTTCGGGGCAGGCGGTGACCGAGCCGAATAACTTTGTCGAGCACTTCATCGACTCCAGCGGAGTGGTGTCGTGGCGCTTCTTCAGTGCCAAGGCAGACTTCGAATTCGTCGAGTGGGACTTCTCTGGCCACGGCGAAAACTCCAATGCCGAAGAAGCCGCAACGTTGTTCGGCATCCTCGAAGACATGGGCAAAGAAGTCTACATGGCGGTCTACGAGCACATCGGCGCCAAGGCCTGCCGGATTCTGGTGCCGGACTACTCGGAAATCTATCCGGTGGACGACCTGATCTGGGACAACACCAACAAGGCGCTGCAATTTCGCGCCGACATCCTCAACCTGCACAGCCTGAGCAAAGTCGGCCTGCGCAACCTGGCCCAGGGTCTGGAAAAAAGCGAGCTGGACGATTACACCGACATCACCACCCTGATCGGCATCGAGTTCGACGACAACACGCCGTGGGGCAAGTTGACCATCCTCGAACTGCGCCTGCTGATCTACCTGGCGCTGCAAAAGTTTGATCAGGCGAAAGACCTCGTCGAAGCCTTTCTGCAATACAACGACAACACTGTTGAACGCGGCTTGTTCTACCAAGCGGTGAACGTGGTACTGGAAATGGAACTGGACGAAGATCTGGAACTGGCCGACTACGAATCCAACTTCCGCCGCATGTTTGGCAAAGAGCGCATGGACGCGGCCATTGGTTCGGTGAACGGCAGCGTGCGTTTCTATGGCTTGACGCCGACGAGCATGAAGCTGGAAGGCCTTGATCGGCATTTGCGCTTGATCGAGAGCTATAAAAAGCTGCATTCGGCGCGAGCGAATGTGAAGGCTTGATTCCTTGAGCAGTGCTGTCACGGAAGTACCTGTGACATCGAATACCTGTGGCGAGCGAGCAAGCTCCCTCGCCACAGTTGCTTAGCGCTTATGCGCAGCATCCGCCAACTGCCCGGTATCGACCCGGACAAACACCGAATCACCCACCGCTGTCAGCACGTCCCCCGCAAACACCTCGCAGATCACCCGCGTTTTACGCCCGACTTCACCCTCGACTTTCGCCCGCAGGGTCAGTGCTACGCCCATCGGTGTCGGTTTGATGAACTTGATGCCGAGGTTGCCAGTGACGCAATCGATGCGGGGCAGGGTGCCGGCTTCGCGGTTTTCTGCGCCGTAGTGATAGGCCATCGCCGTCCAGTTGGAATGGCAGTCGACCAGCATCGCGATCAGCCCGCCGTAGACCAGGTCTGGCCAGCCGCAGTACTTGGCCTCCGGCAGATGCTCGGCGATGACGTGCACACCGTCCTCATGCCAATGGCTCTTGATGTGCAGGCCGTGCGGGTTGCTGCCGCCGCAGCCGTAGCAAACGCCCTCGGGCGCGGCGCTGTCTTGCAGTGAGGTATCGAGGCTGGACATGGGTGTGGTGATCCTGGAGTGGTGAGCCCGGTCAGGCGAATACGCTTGGATTCTTGGTCATTCGTCTACCGTGAGCCACGTGTCGACAACCCGTCGATCCAGCTCTTCCCAATACGCCATGCCCAAAACCCGTGTGGTGTTCAGCCCGCGCAAATAGCCGCGCAACTGATTGGCAGTGTCCCGGATGAGCTGCGGGTCAGCGTCATCCTTGTTCAGCAACACGCTTTCGTACTGGACCAGGTATTCAGCCACGCGATCGCGATATTCGGATAGAACGGCGTCGCGGATCAGGTCAAATGTTCTCAAGGAGGATTCCTCATTCATCTTGTTCTAGTTGTGATCGAGTGTGTAATCAGTCTGCACATTGCGCAACTATCGCTAGAAGTAATAGTGACCATCACCAAACGCAAGTTCTGCTTTGCCGGCGATGGGCGGAAAATCGCCTCCATCGAACACGCAGCTCAAGGAATTTGCGCGATGAACATTCTGACTCGACTGGCGCTGGCGGCCCTGCTGATGGGCGCTGTCGCTGCACCGACCTACGCCGACAATGCCCGGTCGTGTCATTTACAAACCATCACCGGCAGCAGCGCCACGTTGCAGCATTCGCAGACTGTTGGCGTGCTGTACAGCGAAAACACCCTGGACAACCTGCAATACCTTGAGCGTTACCACGACATGGCCATCAACGGCGCAAAAGATGCGCTCGACTCGCGGATTCGCGACGCTTTCGTCGCCAGTTCCGACCCGGAACTGGCCATCGACTGGCTGATGAGTTCGTTACAACGGCAGTTTTTGTCGGTGACTGTCTACGACAGCCTCGACGAACTGGTGCAGGCCCATCCCGATGTGGTGGTGAAGCTCGACACGTTCAATCGTCTGCTGACCCAACGCAACAATCTGGTCGAAGCGCGCTTTACCGCGCGGTTCTACGACGCCGACCTGCGATACATCGGCAAGGCTGAAGGCGCGGTGGAAAAGCAGATGCCGTCGGTCTGGGTACATAACCAGGCGGCGCCGCAAATCGCCGCGCAGATCGATAAGCAACGTGACTTGCAACTCAACGCATTGAAGCAGTTCGACAACTCGCTCAAGGCGTTGGTCTCGGCAAGCTGAACATTGCAAACACAAATAGCAACGGCGGCGCCGGGAAGCTGAGCCGTTGCCGGTTGAACCGAAACTTTATTTTCAGGATTACACCGATGCGTCCTTTATTCGTTTCTGCCATGGCTGTCGCTTCCTTGCTGCTTGCCGGCTGCGCGTCTGCACCAAACGACCCGACCCTGACCTTGCAGACCAACAAAACCCCTGCGCAGTACGCCGATTGCGTCGTGCCCAAGTTGCAGGGCATCGCGCTGAACCCGACCGTCTCGCAGACCCAGCGCAGCTACCGGATCGTGGTGCCGAGCAAGGTCTCGGCGGACAACGTGCTGGAAGCCTACAAGGCCGGCAGCGGCGGCAAAGTGTTCCTTTACGAGCGTCACCTGCTGGCCTCGAATTTCATGCCTTCCAGTTTTGAACGGGCAGCCCAGGACTGCATTTGATTGCGCCTGTTGACCGTATCTGACAGAGCTCCTTTGGTTGGCCGCAACCAACCAATTTTTTACCCCGCGCCTTTATTGGGTTGCGGGTTTTTTTTTGCTTTCAAACCCCCACAGGGTGAATCGTGTATTTCTGTGTAGCGACAGACAGGTAACATGCCATCTCTCACCTACCACGAGCACTGAAAATGGATTCTCACTCGATTCTGGCTTTTACCCTGGTCGCCGCGATTGCCATCGCAAGCCCAGGCCCGGCGACGCTGATGGCGATCAACAACAGCCTGGCTCACGGGCAGCGCAGCACGATCTGGTCATCGCTGGGCAATGCCAGTGGCCTGTTTTGCCTGTCAGCGGCGGCCATGTTGGGGTTGGGCGCGTTGCTGGCCAGTTCCGAGTGGTTGTTCAATGCGGTGAAGATCATCGGTGCCGGCTATCTGTTCTACCTTGGGGTCAAACAGCTGTGCAAAAAGGGTCCGATGCTCCCAGAGGGTACTGAGGGCGACACGCACAAACCGCGCCCGACTCGCGGCAAACTTTATAAGTCAGCCTTCCTCACCGCAGTGACCAATCCCAAGGCGACGATGTTTTTCACCGCGCTGTTCCCGCAGTTCATCGATCAGGGCGCGGCGTTGCTGCCGCAGTTCCTGATCCTGACTTCGATTTTCATGGCGCTGTCGGTGTCGTCGTTGAGTGTCTATGCCGCGCTGGCATCACGGGCGAAGGGCGTATTGACCCGCCCGGCGCTGTCCCGTTGGGTCAGCCGCGTGGTGGGGACGACGTTCATCGGTTTTGGTGCGGCGATCCTGACGATGCGTCGCCAGACGGCATAAGTGCATGCTCAGGATGACAGGCGCCGCATCAATGCTGCGGCGCCCTTTGCATATGCCGTCGTGAGGGTTACGCGACTCAGAACTTGTATTTAGCCGTCAGCATGTAGCTGCGCGGGTTGCCGTAGTTGTCGTTAGCCCCCCAGGTGACGTTACTGCCGATGGCGGAGTAGTAAACGCGGTCGAAGATGTTGTTCGCGTTGACCTGCAGGTCGAGGTGTTTGCTGACTTCGTAGCCGGCCATCAGGTCGGCGGTCGCGTAGCTGCCCTGTTCGAGACGATAGCTGCTGCCATTGCTGAGCGCGATGTCGTTATACATGCGGCTCTGCCAGTAAACGCTGCCGCCGACGCGGAGTTTTTCCAGTGGGCCTTGCAGGCGATACATCGTAGAGACCTTGAACAAGTGCTCAGGTGTGTCGCTGTCGAATTTTTGATTGTTGTTGGCCGGATTTTCGTCCTTGATGTAATGCGCGCGGGTGTAGGTGTAGCCAGCGCCGAGCTGCCAGTTTTCGGTCAGCGCGCCTTGCAGCTCCATGTCGATGCCTTGGCTGCGCACTTTGCCGGACGCGTTGTAGCAGGTCATCACCGGGCAACCCAACTGGTTGTCCGCCGTGGTCGAGCGACCGGTCTGGTCCATCTGAAACACGGCCAGACTGGCGTTGAGGGCGCCGTTGAAATATTCACCCTTGATGCCGACCTCGTAGTTTTCGCCGACGATTGGCTCCAGCACTTTACCGGAAAGGTCTTTTTGGGTTTGTGGGGTGAATATGTCCGTGTAGCTGGCGTAAACGGAGTAATGGTCGTCCAGTTTGTAGATCAGGCCGGCATAACGCGTCAGGTTGCGGGTGACTTTATAGTCGCCGTCGGTGGTGCGGTCATCGTAGTCATACCAGTCGAGACGGCTGCCGAGGATCAGCGTCAGCGGATCGGCCAGGCTCAAACGGGTGGTCAGGTAAACCGCATCCTGAGTGGTGACGCTACGCGTCTTGCCATCACGCACGAAGTTGGGCTTTGGTGCACCGATTGGCCAGGCCGTGGTGTAGGGGTCGTATTCCTTGGACGTTGCATCGTAGACGCGATTGCTGGCGCCGACGACCAGTTCGTGGGTGCGACCAAAGGCATCGAACGGGCCGCTGGCAAAACCGTCGAAAGCGCGCTGTTTGTCGGTGTTGTGCGACTGATAGGCCGTGGTTTCGAGCGGGCCGGCGTAACGCGACAGGTAAGAGCCGGAGAATTCGCCGTTCAGCGTCGATGAGGAACCGGCTACATGCAGTTTCCAATCGTTGTCGAAACGATGCTCGACGTCACCGAAGACCGTGTCGATCTGCAGTTTCTTGTTTTCCCAATCCGTGCCCGGGTAGGTGGAGCGGGGCAGGTCGAGGTGATGGCCGTTGGTGCCGATCGGCAAACCGCCCCAGAAATAGTTGGTCTGTTCATTTTGACGAGAGAAACCCAGAGTCGCCGTCGTGGCGTCGCTCAGGTCGGCTTCGCCGATGGCGTAGAACAGGCCGTGATCGTTTTGTTCTTTGTCGCGGAAACTGTCGGCGCCCTGATAGGAACCCACTACGCGGCCACGCAATGTGCCGCTTTCGTTGAGCGCGCCGGAGGCGTCGACCTCGCCGCGGTAATCATCCCAACTGCCGGCTGCACCGGTGAGCGTCACTTGCGGGGTGGCCGTCGGGCGTTTGCGCACCATGTTGATCGCTGCCGACGGGTTGCCGGCACCGGTCACCAGGCCGGTCGCACCACGGACGATTTCAACCCGGTCGAACATCGCCAGGTTCGGCTGCACCGCCATCGAGTACGGCTGGTAAGAGCTGGGCAGGCCGTCGTACATGATGTTGTCGATGTCGAAACCGCGGGCGCTGTAGTTCTGCCGGCCCGGGCCGCTGGATTGATTGAGGAACAACCCTGGCGTGCCCCGCACCACATCGTTGATGCTGGTCATGCCCTGATCGTCCATGCGCTGGCGGGTGATGACCGTCACCGCCTGCGGCGTTTCGCGCATGGTCAACGACAGCTTGGTCGCGGTCTGCATCGGGCCCGTGGTGTACGACTCTGAACCTTCCGTTGTGCTGCTCATTTGCGTGGCGCCGATTTCGGTCGCGCCGAGCTCCAGCGTGGCGGGCGCCGCGGTATTTTCTGGCGTGGTTGGCGTTGCTTCATCGGCCATGGCCGGGGTGGCACCGGCCATGCAGATGGCCAATGCCAGCAAGTTAGGCGAAAGGTTCGAACGGCGATAACGGGTGTGAAACGACATCAATCTGCTTCCCCAAGGATACTAAAGACGAATCTGATGCATATGCGTTTATGAATTATTCGCATTAGTCTGTCAGATTGAATCACTTGAAGAAAGGCTCACCATTCAGTTAGTTAACAAATTTTTCACATCTGCGCAGGCTCTACGTCGGCGGTCGCGCCGCAGGCAGTCTTTGCGTGGGAAGTTGAAAGGCGCAACTCGGGGAAAGGGTGGAGGGCAAACAGTCCAGCCGCGACCGGTCAACCTGAGTGCTGAGTCGGCCACGGCGCTGTTGAGGAAACGCAGATCTCGCCTAGCTCAAATCTTCAGCCTGATGCCGCTCGGGAACCTGGCTCGCCTCATCACCCCACGTGCGGTTGACGCGCTGTCCACGGATGACGGCCGGTCGATTGGCGATCTCCTCTGCCCAGCGCTGGACGTGGGTGTACTCGTGGGCCGCAAGAAACTCCGCCGCCGAATAAACATTATTGCGCACCAGTTGGCCGTACCACGGCCAGACCGCGATGTCGGCGATGGTGTAGCTGTCGCCGGCAAGATACGGGCTCTCGGCCAGGCGCCGATCTAGCACGTCCAGTTGCCGCTTGGCTTCCATGGTGAAGCGATTGATCGGGTACTCAAGCTTCTCCGGCGCATAGGCGTAGAAGTGCCCGAACCCGCCGCCCAGATACGGCGCCGAGCCCATCTGCCAGAACAGCCAGTTGAGGGTTTCGGTGCGTCCCGCCGGGTCTTTGGGCAGGAAAGCCCCGAACTTCTCCGCGAGATACAGCAGGATCGAGCCCGACTCGAAAACCCGAATCGGTGGCTCGACACTGCGGTCGAGCAGCGCAGGAATTTTCGAATTCGGATTGATCTCGACAAAACCGCTGGAGAACTGATCGCCCTCGCCAATGCGGATCAGCCACGCGTCGTATTCAGCGGCGCTGTGCCCCAGCGCCAGCAACTCCTCAAGCAGGATGGTCACCTTCACCCCATTGGGCGTGGCCAGCGAGTAGAGCTGCAACGGATGCTTGCCGACCGGCAGCGTCTTCTCGTGCGTCGGCTCGGCAATCGGACGATTAATGCTGGCAAACTGGCCGCCGGACGCTGCTTCGTTTTTCCAGACCTTGGGCGGAACGTAGGGCGCTTTGCTCATGAAACGGACCTCATCGTGACTGGCTGAGAATAGTGAGACACCGTAGAGAAAGATGTCGTTTCATTCAACGCTTCAGGATTGGCGCTGAGGCCTGTCGTCCTGAATGTCATACCAGGGCGCCTTGGACGCTACCTCGACATGCTTCTGTTTATCGCCAGTGAAAGGCGTATCCAGCGTCCCAAGCGCTATCGAAATCCAGTCGGCAAACTCACCCTGACTGCGCGACCAGAACAACGAGGAACCGCAGTGAGAGCAGAACTCGCGCAGTACTGATTCAGAAGAGCGGTAGGCCTTGATGTCCTCGGCGCCTTGCAGCAATTCCAGATCTGCACGAGGCACGCTGCCATAGCTGGCAAATGCCGCACCATGGCTCTTGCGGCACTGGCTGCAATGGCAATGAGAAAGTGCTTTAGGTCTGGAGTTGATCTGGTACTTCACTGCATCGCAAAGGCAACTGCCCAGGAAGGTCTGGGGAAACGTCATTAAAGACCTCATGGTTGAGTGGCGTTTCGTCTTGGGAAAAAAACCTGAGCCCAGTTAGTGGCTTTTACCTCAAGAGGATAGAATCCCGTTTTTTCACCCACATGGATGCTGGCGTTGTCGACGGACACTGCCAGGCGATTGGATTTTTACGGATAAAGCCTGCAATGCAAAGTCAGTTCCACCTCAGAACAATTTCATTTGTTACAGCACTCGCACTAACGCTTTCTGGCTGTGTCGGGGTATCAGTTTCAACGCGTAAACCGGGATATCAATACGAAGCGGACAGTGGCGAGACCCACCGAGAATGGTGCGGTGTTACGCTTTGGGCAGTTATTGTGCCTATCCCCTTGAAGTTGCCTGTCTGCAAGATGCGTAGTGGAGAGACATTCGTAACGCCCATGTACGCCTGCGGGCCCCTGATGATCTTGGGACCTATCGTCCATGGTTATCAGGGAAATGCCCTATGTGGTGTGTTTCCTGATTGATGACGAATGTTTGCTCGATCCATTGAGCGTTTGTTCACTCACCCGCAGACCGCTGCAAAAACTCGCTGATCAGCGAAATCACCTGCTGCTGAATCACCTCGCGCGCACGTCCACCGTCGCCGTCCGTGCAGATGACGCCATCACCGGGCACGTCTTCTTCGAGCATTGCCATAGCGCCCGGTTTGCACAGCGCCACAAAGCTGAAATGGCTGGCATCGCCGATTTCAACGTATTGGCTCGACGTTTTCGGCAGACGCTTGGCCAGGTCAGCGGATTCCAGCTCAGCCGGCAGATCTTCCGACGGCACGCCTGCCGCGATCACCAGCGCCGGCACCGGCAGCGCTGCAAGGCTGGCATCCGTGAAGCCGCGTGATAAACCCAGATCCAATGCCACAACGGCAGTGACGCGCTTGTCGCGCAAATCGGCGGCGAGTCGGGCCTTTGATGCCGGGTTGCTTGCGGGATTCATGGTTTGGTAAACGGTGCAACTGGCTAACTTCTGATGAGCGCTGCAGTCGCGGGCAAACCGGTCGGCGTCGAAACGCGCGCCAGCGATTTCCATTGCAGTCCAGCCACCGAGTGAGTGGCCGACCACTGCAATTCGCTCCTGCGCGACGGCACCAAACTTTTCCGGCTGAGCCGTCACCCCATCGATGGCCCGACCAATGTCGGCAGGACGCTGCCATAACTGCGCCGCCGCTTGCGGGCTACGGTCCTGCGTGGTGCTGCCTGGATGATTGACCGCCGCGACAATGTAACCCTGATGGGCCAGTGCACTCGCCAGCCATGCCTGGTTAGTCCAGTTGCCGCGGTACCCGTGGGAGAGCACCACCAATGGGTGTTCGCCTTCAGCCGGTGGCGCGTTTTCGACAGACAGGACACCGACAAAAGCCGGATTGTCGCCGATCAACTTCGGTGGGGTGGCGGATGCGCGGGCGGGGTACCAAACGACCATTTCCAGTGGACGCTCATTGTTCGCGTCCGGCAGCGTAGAGCGCTGGAAACCGATAGGCGTGTCGTCAGCGAATACGTGGGTGGTCAGGCACAGCAGAAACAGGACGCCTAAAGCGTTTTTCATTGTTTTTATCTTCCTTGATGAGCCTCGATGGCGTGGCGGACTTTGCCTCAATCCGCGCGTTTCAGCGAGTAACTTTTAAAGCCTCGATGACCCCTGTTCCATCGGCCAGCGCGCAGCCAGATGTTCAGTCATATAGTCCATGAAGGCTTTGACCTTCGGCGTCATCGCCGCGCGTTCCTGCACGCAGGCGTAAATCTCCATGGGTTCGACAACCGCGCATGTTGCGCCATGATGCGTTTCGAACAGCGGCAGCAGTTGACCGCTGGCAATGTAAGGCGTCGCCACGAACTCCGCCAAACGCGTGATGCCGGCGCCGCTGATTGCCATCTGCGCCAGTGCGTCGATATCGTCGCTGATCGCTGTGGCATTGATGTTGGCTTCGTAACGCTGGCCGTCGCGCAGAAAACTCCAGCGCAGAAATCGTCCATCCAGAGGATAACGAAACGCCAGGCACGCATGGTTTTGCAGATCGTGCGGCGATTGCGGCACGCCTGCCCGTTCTAGATAGGCGGGGGCGGCGCACAGGATGAAGGGCAGCGAAACGATCTTGCGCGCGACGATGCCATCTTCCAGTTGCGGTTTGATCCGCAGGCTCAGATCAATGCCGTCCTGAATGTGGCTAATCTTGCCGTCTGTGGTCTGCAGCTCAAGCAGCAGGCGCGGATGCTGCGCGGCGAAACCAGCGATCAGCGGCGCGAGCACATGTCGGCCGAATGCGGACGTCGAGGCGATGCTCAGTCGCCCCTGCAATTCGGCTTCTTCATTACTGATTGAGCTTTGTGCTGACTCCAGATCAGCCGCGATGCGCTTGACCTTTTCGTAGTACACCGCGCCGTTTTCAGTCAGCGCCATGCTCCGCGTCGTGCGTTGCAGCAGTCGCACGCCGAGATGCGCTTCCAGACGATTGATCGTCTGACTCACCGCCGCTGCACTGACGCCCAGAGTTTTGGCGGCACCGACAATGGAGCCCGATTCGACCACTTTGATAAAACTGGCAATCGCCGCTAACAGATTCATCCATGGCCTGCCGAGAAGTGGATTCGTAAGTAATACTTTATAAAGTACCTGTGATTGGCCGTCTAGTTGAGGGTAATCGGCTTTGCTAAGGTGCCCGCTCCCTGTCAATGGATGCAAAAGCCATATGAATCAAAGAACAAGCTCCGATGCCCTGTATGTCAGCCGCCGCAAGCTGTCAGCGCGTGCCACGCCCTATGTGTTTGCGTTGTACATGGCGACGATCATGGCGTTTCTGATGTCGCTGGTGATCACCGCATCCAATTCCGGCATTGGTAACAACTACCTGAGTAATACGCTGCACGCTTACAAACTGGCGATGCCGGTGGCGTTCCTGTGCATCCTCGTCGTCCGGCCCATCGTGATCAAACTGGTGGCGTGGACGGTGCATCCGCATCGCTAAGCGCGCAATCCTCTCTACGCCTCAAAAAACTCGTCGAGCAATTGATAAAAGGCAATCCGACATCGCGCAATCAATCGAAACTTCGCCGTCAGCCAGAATGTCCAGAGGAGAAGGGCGACGCAAAATGTGGAGGAATCGATTTGATTTACATCGGTTGCGCAGGCTGGAGTCTGGGGCGCGAGCATTGGCCGGCGTTTCCGGTGGAGGGCACGCACCTGCATCGCTATGCCGCGCTATTCAACAGCGTGGAAATCAACAGTTCGTTTTACCGTCCCCATCGCCACCAGACCTACGAGCGCTGGGCCGATTCGGTGCCGGACGGCTTTCGTTTTTCAGTGAAAGTTCCCAAACACATCAGCCATGAATTGCGCCTGGCAGGCAGTGAAACGGCGCTCGATGAGTTTCTCGAACAATGCAGCAGCTTAGGCGATCGCCTCGGGTGTTTGCTGGTGCAGTTACCGCCTTCAATGGCGTTTGATGAAGCCATCGCCGAAGCATTTTTCAGCGCATTGCGCGAGCGCTTTGCCGGCGCCGTGGTGCTGGAACCGCGACAGGCTTCGTGGGCCGATGCCGAGCCATTGTTGATCAGGTATCAGATCGCCCAAGCGGCGGTCGATCCCTCAAGAATCAGCTGTGACCCGTCGCCGAGTGGCTGGCGCGGCGTGCAGTATTGGCGCTTGCACGGTTCGCCGCGCATTTACCATAGCGCCTACGATTTGCCGTACCTGCAACAACTTGCGCAAGCCTTGCAGACCGCGAGTGCCGAAGGTGCTGCGACCTGGTGCATCTTCGACAATACCGCCAGTGGCGCCGCTATTGGCAATGCGTTGACCTTGGCGCAGGAGCTTAACCAGTACGCGACCGTGACGCCGTCGAAGCCCTCACCCTAACCCTCTCCCAGAGGGAGAGGGGACTGATTGAGTTGATAGCGAGAGCTTCACCGACCTGGATGATCGAGTTGAACTCAGGAATGTCACGCAATCAGCTGTGAGTCGAACTCAGATTTTGACCTGCAGAGCTGTGGGTCGAGCTGAGATTTTGAACTGCATGAAGATCGGCTCCCTTTCCCCCTCTCCCTGAGGGAGAGGGCTGGGGTGAGGGGGGAAACTGCCTGACACCGCAAAAATCTCAATTGCCGTCCGCCACCTTGCGTTCAATCTCATCAATCTTGCGCTGCAATTCCTCGGCATCCTGCTCTTTAACCCGAGTGGAAGAGGGCGTGATGACCTCGTCCACAGCCCTGGTGTCATCATCCCTGTCCGCAAGATCGCGCTCGACCACGTTCACCGGTTTGCCGGACGTGTCGGTAGGCGGGGCATTCGGGGTTTTACCGTCGTTGCTGTCCATATCGCTGACCTCCGTTGGTGTAAAACATTGGAGGAGGCGCGAAGGTGAGCGTTCGATTTTTCTACGAATCGCTGAATGAATCGAAGCCGAAAACCTATGCAGGCGCTGCCTCAGACAGCGCCTGCACGGGGACCAGAGTCAATCCTTGAGAATGTCGCGGTCTTTGGTTTCCGGCAGGAAGAACGTGCCGAGTATCGCCGTCATCACCGCAATCACGATCGGGTACCACAGCCCGTAGTAGATATCACCGGTGGCCGCGACCATCGCAAAAGCCACGGTCGGCAGGAAGCCGCCAAACCAGCCATTGCCGATGTGATAGGGCAGCGACATCGAGGTGTAGCGGATGCGGGTCGGGAACAGCTCGACCAGCCACGCCGCGATCGGGCCGTACACCATGGTCACGTAGATCACCAGAATGGTCAGCAGCAGCAACACCATCGGGTAATTGGTTTTCGCCGGATCGGCTTTCTCCGGGTAGCCCGCTTCTTTCAGTGCGCTACTCAGGTTGGCGGTGAAGGCATCGTTGCGGGTCTTGAAGTCGGCGGCGGGCAGGGCGCTGCCCTCGAAACTCTCGATAACTTTGTCACCGATGCGTACCTGCGCCACGGTGCCGGGCTCGGCCTCGACGTTCTCGTAAGGGATCGCCCGTTTCGCCAGCAGGGTCTTGGCCAGGTCGCAGGAACTGGTGAATTTGGCCTTGCCCACCGGGTCGAACTGGAATGAACACTGATCGGAATTGGCGATCACCTTGACCGGGTTTTTCTCCTGGGCGATGAACACGTCGGGGTTACCGTACTGAGTCAGCGCATGGAAGATCGGGAAGTAAGTCAGCGCCGCAAGAATGCAGCCGACCATGATGATCGGCTTGCGGCCGATGCGGTCGGACAGGCTGCCGAAGATCACGAAGAACGGCGTGCCGATCAACAGTGATCCGGCGATCAGCAGGTTGGCGGTTTGCGGGTCGATCTTCAGCGTCTGCAAAAGGAAAAACAGCGCGTAGAACTGCCCGGTGTACCAGACCACTGCCTGACCGGCTGTACCGCCGAGTAGCGACATGATCACCACTTTGAGGTTGTCCCAGCGTGCAAAGGATTCGGTCAGCGGCGCTTTGGAGGCCTTGCCTTCAGCCTTCATCTTCTGGAACACCGGCGACTCGCTCAGTTGCAGGCGGATGTACACCGAAACGATCAGCAGCAGGATCGACAGCAGGAATGGAATCCGCCAGCCCCAGGCTTCGAACGCTTCGGTGCCCAGCACGGTGCGGCAGGCGAGGATCACCAGCAGCGACAGGAACAGGCCCAGCGTCGCGGTGGTTTGAATCCATGACGTGAAGAACCCGCGTCTGCCCGGTGGCGCGTGTTCGGCCACGTAAGTCGCCGCGCCGCCGTACTCACCGCCCAGCGCCAGGCCTTGCAGCAAGCGCAGGGTGATCAGGATGACCGGGGCGGCGACGCCAATGGTTGCGTAGCCGGGCAGCAGACCGACAATGGCCGTAGAAACACCCATGATCACAATGGTGATCAGGAAGGTGTGTTTGCGCCCGATCATGTCGCCGAGCCGACCGAACACGATGGCGCCGAACGGCCGCACGGCAAACCCGGCAGCGAAAGCGAGCAGGGCAAAAATGAACGCGGTGGTTTCGTTGACGCCGGCAAAAAAGTGCTTGGCGATGATCGCCGCCAGTGATCCGTAGAGGTAGAAGTCGTACCATTCGAACACCGTGCCTAGGGACGAAGCGAAGATGACCTTGCGCTCCTCCTTGGTCATGCCGCCGCTGCGGGGTGGATTGCCTGTGGGTGTCGTGTCGATTGTGGCCATAGGTGTACTCCGTCGTGCTGGTTTTTTTGTAGGCCGGAGTCCCCCAATAACGCTTTATCGCACTCTGGCCTTGTGGCGTATGCCGCAATTGCTGTCGCGTGAAACTTGCACAGTCTGACGGTCTCGCAGGTGTGCGAGGTTTCCTGAAGCATAATCAGCTTCTGGCAGATATCCACTCGCCAGCATCGGCACTTACGCCTTGACCCAGCGCTGGCGGCTCGACGCACTCAACCAATCCACTGCAAACACCAGCACCAGCATCGCCAGAATCACTGTGCTGGCCTGCGCTTCCTGAAACAGGCTGAGGCTCACATACAGCATCTGCCCCAAACCGCCCGCGCCGACGAAACCCAGCACGCTGGCCATGCGAATGTTGTTCTCCCAGCGGTACAGGACGTAGGCGAGCAGTTGCGGGGCGAGGTTGGGCAGGGTGCCGTAGCAGAAGGCGAGGATAGGGTTGCCGCCCTGCAAGCGGATCGCTTCGGCCGGTTGCGGCGGGGTGTTTTCCAGCGCTTCGGCGAACAAGCGACCCAGCACGCCGGTGGTGTGCAGGGCGAGTGCGAGGGTGCCGGCGTTCGGCCCGAGCCCGGCGGCGAGCACCATCAGCGCGGCCCAGACCAGTTCCGGAATCGCCCGCAGGCCATTGAGCAGCAATCGCGACACACTGCGCAGCGGCCAGCCGAATCGCCCGGCAGCGGGCAGCGCCAGGACGATGCCCAGCAGCGCGGCGAGCAGGGTGCCGAGCGCCGACATGGCCAACGTTTCCAGCGAGCCATGGAGGATCGCTTTCAGGTAATCGGCGCTCAGGTCCGGGCTGAGAAAGCGCTGCACATACGCGCCCATCTGTTTAAGGCTGGTGGCACTGCCTAGTTCGCCGAGGTCGAGCCCCAGGTAAATGAACGAAGCGATGACGGCCACGCCGATGCCCGCGATCAACAACAGATTGATCAGACGATTCATGTCAGCCTCCAGCGCAGCAAGCGGCTGAGTTGATCGGCCACCAGCACCAGCAGCAGGAAGGTCAGCAGAATGCTCGCGACTTCACCGCCCGCGAACATGCGGATCGACAGGTCGATTTGCTGGCCCAGGCCACCGGCGCCAACAAAACCCATCACCACCGAAGCGCGGATCGCACATTCCCAGCGATAGACCGTGTAAGACAGCAATTCCCCGGCGACATTGGGCAAAATCCCATAGGCAAAACTCGCCAGTCGACCGCTGCCTGATTGCAACAGGGCGTGCGCTGGGCGTTGGTCGGTGGATTCGAAAATCTCTGCGTAGACCTTGCCGAGCATGCCGCTGTAGGTGATCGCAATCGCCAGCACGCCCGCCGCCGGACCGAGACCGACGGCGCGCACGAACAACAGCGCCCAGACGATTTCCGGCACGCTGCGCAGGAAGATCAATAAGCCGCGAACCGGCCAGCGCAGCAAACGGCCAAGACGACTGGGCACGCCACCCCGTGAAGCAGCAGATAGCGACAAGGCACGGCTGGCGAGCAAACCAGCAGGCACGGCCAGCAACAACGCCAACGCCATGCCCGCCGTGGCAATTGCCAGGGTTTGCAACGTGGCTTTGAATAACAACTGCAAAAACGCTTCATCGTGGGCGGGCGGCCAGAACTGCGCGACAAACCGGCCCATTTCATTCTGGCTGTCGGGCAGCAGCACGCTCAAATTCAGCTCGCTGAGTTGTATTCCCGGCCACAGCACCGCAATCGCCAAAACCGTCAGCAGCAAACGCGGCCACGCCGCAGGATCGCGTGAATCGGCCTTCAGCATCGTGGAATCTGCACAGGCAAAGGCGTAACCGCCGTGGGCGGCGATTGCAGGTGTTCATTGGCGTACAGCGCGTCGAGCATTTCGCGGCTGACTTGATCGGAGGGGCTGTCGAACAGAATCTGCCCGTCACGCAAGCCGATGATCCGCGGGAAGTGCGACAGCGCGAGGTCCACCGCATGCAGGCTCGCCACCAGCGTGACGTTATGTTCGCGGGCATGGCGCGACAGGACCGTCAGCGTATGCCCGGCCATGACCGGATCCATCGCTGACACCGGCTCGTCGGCCAACAGAATATCCGGCGCCTGATACAGCACCCGCGCGATGCCGACGCGCTGCAACTGACCGCCAGACAATTGCTGGCAATGGGCGAACAATTTATCGCCCAGATCCAGCCGCGCCAATGCTGCGCGAGCACCGGGCACGTCGAGTGGATGCAGCAGGTTCAGTAAGCTTTTGCCCAAACTCCATTGCCCGAGTTTGCCGGCCAGCACCGCTGTCACCACGCGCTGGCGCAGAGGCAGCGGCGGCGCCTGATGCACCAGGCCGATGCGCGCGCGCAGGCGTTGTCGCTGGCGGGCAGACAAGTGCCATGCGCGTTCGCCGAGCACTTCGATCTCGCCGCTGCTGGGCCGCAGTGCGGTGGCCAGCAGGTTGAGCAAACTCGATTTACCGGCCCCGGACGGGCCGATGATGGCGACTTGTTCGCCGACGCCAATCTGCAAGTCGATGCCGCGCAGGGCATCGACTCCATTGGCGTGGCGCAAGCTGACGTGGGTGAGGCGTAGCGTCATTTCAGCAGATCGGCAGCGCGGGCGGCTTCCTCGATGCCCTTGTAGTTCTCGGGCTTGGTGTCGATGAATTTGCTGGCGGCTTGCAGATCGAGAATCTTCTTCTGTTCAGGGTTGGCCGGGTCCAGATCAAGGAAGGCTTTTTTGATCTTGGCTGCCAACGCCGGGTCGAGGGTGCCGCGCACGGTCCAGTTGTAATCGAAGTACGGCGGGGTGGTGGCGAAGACTTTGACCTTGTTGGTGTCGACCTTGCCGGCGTCCACCAGTTTCTGCCAGACACTGGCGTTCAACACACCGGCGTCGACCTTGCCGGCCTGCACCCAGGCAGCGGTGGCGTCGTGGGCGCCGGAGTAGGCGACGCGGCTGAAATACGCCTCAGGCTTGATGCCGTCATTTTTCAGCATGAAATAACGCGGCATCAGGCTACCGGAAGTGGACGATACGGAACCGAAGGCGAAGGTCTTGCCCTTCAGATCGGCCAGGCTCTTTACGTTCGGGTCGGCGGTGATGAATTTGCTGGTGAACTGCGCATCCTGTTCACGCTGCACCAATGGAATGACCGGGGTGGTGGCGTCGGTCTTCAAGCGCGCCTGCACAAAAGTGAAGCCACCTAGCCAGGCCATGTCGAGACGGTCGGTGGCCAGCGCTTCAACCACTGCCGGGTAATCGGCCACCGGGACGAACTGCACCTTCATGCCCAATTGCTGTTCCAGATACGCACCCAATGGCTCGAACTTGCGCAGCAGTTCGGTTGGGGCCTCATCGGGAATGGCGCTGACCCGCAATACATCAGCGGCTTGCGCTACCAGCGCAGATAGGGACAGGGCCAGACCGGCCGTCAGTGACAGGGTTCGTTTGAGCATGGAATTCTCCGTTTCGTGAGCGTCAAAGTCGAAGCGCCGCCGTTGTACAGTCGAGGCTGGGCGCAAAGTCAGGTTAGACGAAACGGCGAGGTTATACGCATTCGAGGGTTCAAAGGCCAGTGCGCATCAATCAGTGGCGTTCGGGGAGTTTGGCGATCACCTTGATCTCGAAGTCGAAACCATACAGCCAGGTCACGCCAACGGTGGTAACGGTCGGATGCGGCGCGTCACCCCAGAACTCCGTCAGAACGACATTCCAGATCGTCTCGAACTTCGACTGCGGATCGACAATGAACACGGTGACGTCGACCACATCGGCGAACGTGCAACCGGCCTCATCGAGAATCGCGTTCAGGTTATTGAAAGCCTGGCGCACCTGGTTTTGCAGATCCGGCTCGGGTGAACCGTCCTCGGTGCTGCCCACTTGTCCCGAGACAAATAGAAAGCCGTTGGAGCGAATCGCCGGCGAGTAGCGATGGCGCTCGTAAAGGGTCCGGCGTGCGGGTGGGAAAACAACATCGCGCTGCGTCATGGGGTGTCTCCATCAGTGAGGTGATGGCGTAACTCTAGGGATTTGCAGGCGGGTGATAAACGCGCAAGCTTGGCGTTAACTGTTTGCAAATTCCAAACAATCGGAAGCCGAGTAATGGACCGTTTTGATGCAATGCAGGCGTTTGCACGGGTGGTCGAGGCGGGGAGTTTCACCAAAGCTGCCGAAACCCTGCACATGAGCAAGACCACCGTGACACAACTGGTTCAGCAGTTGGAGGCGCGGTTGCGGGTCAAATTGCTCAACCGCACTACGCGCAAGGTCAATGTCACTGCCGACGGTGCGGCGTATTACCAGCGCGTGATCAAGTTGCTCGCCGACATGGAGGATGCCGAAACCAGCCTGCCCGGTGCCTCGGTGTCGCCCAGTGGACGATTGCGCGTGGACGTGCCGAGCCCGTTCGCTCGCTTGATTCTGATTCCGGCATTGCCCGAATTTCACGCGCGCTATCCGGATATCCAGATCGACATGGGCGTCAGTGATCGTATCGTCGACATCATCGATGAGAACGTCGACTGCGTGGTGCGCGGCGGCGAGCTGCTGGATCAGTCACTGATGGCGCGCAAGGTTGCGGATCTGCAACTGGGCGTGTTTGCCGCGCCCGACTATCTCGCTCGTGCCGGCACGCCGATGCATCCGCAGGAGCTGGAGGATTCGCATCATCGTGTGGTTGCGTTCCTGTGGGCGCGCACCGGCAAACCCCTGCCTTTCACTTTGCATAACGACAAGCAAAGTTTGCAAATCAAAGGTCGTCATGTGTTGGCTGTCGACGATGGTAATGCCTATCTCGCGGCGGGTCTGGCCGGCATGGGCGTGCTATGGCTGCCCAGGTACATGTCCGACGCCCCTGTAGCACGCGGTGAACTAGTGCCGCTGTTCGAGGGCTGGCAACTTGAATCGATGCCTCTGTACATAGCGTACCCGCCGAACCGCCACATCAGCTTGAAGTTGCGAGTATTTATCGATTGGGTTGTGAAGTTAATGGCGTAGCCGGCGTCTGGTGCGCTTTTTGCTTGGACGTGCTCAATGTCGTCAAATAACTAACACATCCGGCAACCCGAAAGCCTGCGGCGTTGACCAGATGAGCGTAGAGCTCAAGGAGCTTCACTCGTCATGAACATGTATATCGATATCGTCGGTGCCTGCAATCTGAGCTGTCCTTCTTGCCCGATGGGCAACTCGGAAAACCTCAACTTCAAAAAAGCCATGCAGATCGAGATGTTCCGCGAGATCGTCGAGAAAGCCAAACGTGAAGGCGTTCGGGCGATTTTTCTCTACAACTGGACAGAGCCTTTGGTGCATCCGAAGATCGGCGAGTTCATCGAGATCATCAATGCGGCCGGCATGAACAGTGGCGTCAGCACTAACCTGAACCTGGCCAAGAACATGGAAAAAGCCTTGATGGCCGAACCGGGTTTCTTCCGTATTTCGCTGTCAGGGTTTTACCAGGAGACCTACGCGAAGGGCCATGTAGGCGGGGATATCGAAGTTGTAAAACAGAACATGATCACGCTGAGTGAGCTTGTGCAGCGCCATGGTCTGAACACCCATGTCGAGGTTTATTACCATCGGTATCTGGACAACCTGGCAGAAGAAACACTGATGCGCGAGTTCAGTGAGCGTCTGGGCTTCACCTTCAGCACCGGTTATTCGGTGATGATGCCGCTGGAGAAGGCGCTGGCCATTGTCGAACGCGATCCTTCCGTGACCGACACTGACCACGAGACCCTGAAAAGGCTGGCATTGCCGCCTTACGATGATCTGGTCAATGTCGTGCAGCACTTCCACAAGCAAGCGTGCTCGCTCAAAGATAACTGGCTGGTGATCGACTGCAACGGCAACACAGTGCTTTGCTGCACCATCTTCAATCAAAGTGAATATCAAGTCGGAAAGTATCTGGACATCAATGTCGACGAATTGATGAAGCGTAAAAACACGCAGCAAAACTGTGTCGACATGTGCAATCGGTGCGTGAAGAAGGGCATGCATATCTACGCGATGTACCCCGGCCAGGGCGCGCTGGAAAGTCATGCAATCAATCGCATTATCGATTTCCAGCAGCGCAGCATTGCGGGTTTGCCGATTGATAGCGAACAACTCGGCCGGGCCGGCGAAGTCAGTGTCGAAAACTTCGATGAAGCGCAATACCTCCAACTGAACGACGACGTCCGGCAGGCGGTTCGCACCGGCGCTTTCACCAGTGGCTATCAGCACTACGTGCTCTTCGGTCGCCTGGAAGGGCGAGTGGGCGCCGGTCTTTTTTCAGCGGTATAAGCGCCGTCAGGATGACGGTAGATGATCCGATAACCACGTCACGAAACGCTGGGCCATCGGATCATTCTCGCTGTCGCGATGAGTCAACAACGCCCAGTTCGGGCCGCGTATGGTCGCCTCGACCAACGGCAGCAACACGCCGTCAGCCCGCGCCTGACGGCTGAGCAACTGGCTCACCAGCGCAATACCCAGCCCCGAGCACGCGGCGTCGAGCAGCAAGCCCGGATCAGAGAAATTCAAGCCCTGATCCTGCTGGCCGACATCGACCCCGGCTTCCACCGCCCAATGGCTCCAGTCCATTTCCCGCTCACCATGCAACGTTGTGCGTTGCGCAGCGGGCAGCGCCCACACACTCGGATGACAGGCCGGGTAGAGGCGGTCGGCGTGCAGCACTTTGAAGCTGCATTCGGCCTGGGAACTGATGTCGTCACGCACGGCGATGTCGATAGTCTGCAAAACAGCGGACAAAAAAAACTTTTGTTCTGCTGTCCGAGCTGTATCCGGATCGTGAAATCGTCCAGCTCAACATCGACGCGATCGCTGCCGGGGGTGGCGGGATTCATTGCGTCACCAGCCATCAGCCGCAGGCGTGATTGACTCCGGCGCGGTTCAGGCCAACTATCGGCGCATAACAACATGACCGATGGACCAGACCTTGATCGAACGACGCCAATTCAGCGGGGGCATGAAGGGCAAAAACCTCCGCTATCTGAATGAGCAATCCGCTGACCAGGCCCGCGTGACGCGCGCGGGTTTTCTACTGCTCGAACACTTTTCGCTACCGGCCTTCACCCAGGCGCTGGACACGATCATCACCAGCAATCTGTTGCGCGCGGAGCTGTTTTCTACGCGCACGTTTGGCTTGAGTGAAGCTGAGGTCGTCAGCGACTTGGGATTGGTGATCCGCCCGGATGCGCGAATTGATCTGGCGGCGCTTCAGACGCTGGATTTGTTGGTGGTGTGCGGCGGTTATCGCACCGAACTGCGCGCCAGTGACGAATTCATCAGCCTGTTGAAAGCAGCAGCAGAACGCGGTGTCAGCCTCGCGGGTTTGTGGAACGGCGCGTGGTTTCTAGGCCGCGCCGGATTGCTCGACGGCTATCGTTGCGCGATCCACCCGGAACATCGCCCGGCACTGACCGAAATCGCCAAAACCACCCACGTCAGCAGCGAGCCCTACGTCATCGACCGCGACCGCCTCACGGCATCGAGCCCGTCCGGGGCGTTTCACATGGCGCTGGACTGGATCAAGAACCTGCACGGCAAGGCGTTGGTCGAGGGCGTCGAGGATATCCTCGCGTTCGAGGAGTCGCGGTATCGGCGGATCAAACCGGATGAAAACATCTGCGTCAGCGCGCCGCTGCGCGAAGTGGTAAAGCTGATGGATGCCAACCTCGAAGAGCCGCTGGAGCTGGAGCAACTGGCGGTCTATGCCGGCCGATCCCGGCGCCAGTTGGAGCGCTTGTTCAAGGAACAGCTCGGCACCACGCCGCAGCGCTATTACCTGGAATTGCGCATCACCGAAGCGCGGCGGTTGCTGCAACATACAGAGCTGTCGCAGGTGGAAGTGCTGGTGGCGTGTGGGTTTGTTTCGCCGAGTCATTTCAGCAAGTGTTACAGCTCGTATTTCGGCTATCGCCCTTCGAAGGAAAAACGGCTGGTCAAATAATCCGAGCCGTCACTAACCCAAGCCCCTGACTAACCCGAGTTCACCCTGGTATCCCAAGTCGGCGTAGCTCCGCCATTCAACTCGGTCAGTCCCCTCTCCCTCCGGGAGAGGGTTAGGGTGAGGGGCTTTTCGAGATTTGGCGGGCGCGCAGCTTTTGCCAGAGCAGGTGTTCGCAGTCAGTTTGATTGGTGCGCAAATGGCGGGCGAATTGGGCGAGGGTGGGGCGATTGTGCATGCTTCACGATCCTTGTGAAGTGGATGGAAATTTAACTGTAGACCAATTTTCCCTCACCCCAGCCCTCCCGAAACGTCGGACCGCCCGGAGGGAGAGGGGGCCGACCGAGATGTCTTGCGTCATACATCGACCTGAAAGACCGAGTCGATTATGGATTCGGCAGCAGCGCCGCAATGTCGATCATGGATTCGGCAAGTTTAGGTCGGTGAAAGATTGTGTCGATCATGGATTCGGCATTGCACTTTCAGGTCGACGTATTCATGGAGCATCGCACGGTCAGTTCCCTCTCCCTCCGGGAGAGGGCTAGGGTGAGGGGCTCTTCTAAACACCATCCCGCACGTACGTTTAACTTACACCAACTGTTACGCCATAAAGGCTACAAAACCTTGTGCCTTTACCTACGCGTACGCCAGAATCCGCCGGCTTGTGCGCTGTGCCCTAGGACTCTATCGTTGACCTGCCACTGCCTATCAGTGGTCGGGTTTAGTAGCCCGTTTGGTATTAGTAAGCGCACGAGCTCCATTCAGTCAGGTATGCCTCCTGCACTTGATGGCGGTTGTGCGTAGGGCGCTCTCGGGCGCGCCGGTTTTGCTAATTCCACCGGTCTACTAACCTGCGCACAGCTGCCTCCCTTCTTTTAGTAGAGAACGGTCGTGGCCCTACTTTTGGAATTAGAGATATGTTCAAAATCACGCCCAACCCGCCAGAAACCGATCCAATCCCCTACGACGCAGCGCTCGAACCTCAGAACATCAAAGAGGCAACAGAACGCGCAATCAACTTCTACCTCAATCCATCGGCACTGAAGACCTCTATCCCCACCCGCAAGACCGGCAGAATCTATCTCATCGACTCCACGGTGGATGACGAAACGCTGCTCGTTGAGGCCTACGAAACCTTGTCCTCCGCCAGTGACATGGCGCGGGAATTCGCCGAGTTGATAGACGGGCCGCATCGCAAAAGGATGCTGATGCTGCAACAGGCGATCATGCTCAGCGAGCTGGTCGTCGGTCGAGTCCTGGACAACCAGCGCTTGCCGCAATAGTTGCAATGCAGCCAAGTGAGGGGGCTTGCTCCATCACTGCACAGAAGCGTCAACGGTCGTGATCGTGACGCTTCGCGCCCGCTATCAAAAAACCTCAAGCGGTTCTTGTCTGGAGTATCAACTGATGTCCAAGCCACCCGAACCACCGGTCACAGACCCGGCATCGCCGTACGCATCACCCAACTCAAGAAAACTCCACGAAGCGGCAGAGCGTGCACTCGACCATTACCTTTTGCCTGCGGGCGCGATCATGGCGGCACCCTATACGCCCAGCACTATGTTCATGGTCAACCCGCAGTCCGACTCCGAGTCTTTGCTGACCAATGCCAGCGGCTCTTTAGCGTCTGCTACGGTCATGCTCGGCAATTTTGCAGGGCTGCTAGAGGGGTCAAACCGCCATACCCTGCTGGGCATTGCGCAAGTGGTCATGTTGGGGGAGTTGGCAGTAAACAAGGCGTTAGATATCGTTGTGCCAACAGAGTAATCACGCGCGTTAGCCATTAAGCAGTCAGCCTCAGCGGCTGGCTGCTTTTTTTGTTCCGGCCAGGGTGAGGCGCTTCTACAGGTGATCCGCATCAATCACAGCCTTGGCAAACGCCTGCGGATCTTCCTGCGGCAAGTTGTGGCCAATGCCACCGTTGATCAGCCGAAACTCGTACTTCCCGGTAAATCGCTTGGCGTAATCCTCAGGCGCCGGGTGCGGCGCACCGTTGGCGTCGCTCTCCATTGTGATGGTCGGCACGCTAATCGATGGCGCGGTGGCCAGTTTCTGCTCCAGCGCCGCGTATTTCGCTTCGCCCTGAACCAGGCCCAGACGCCAGCGGTAGTTGAATACGGTGATGTCGACGTGATCGGGGGTCTCCAGCGCTTTGGCGGAGCGATCGAACGTAGCGTCATCGAATTTCCACTGCGGCGAAGCGGTTTGCCAGATCAGTTTGGCGAAGTCGTGGGTGTTCTTCGCATAGCCGGCGCGACCGCGTTCGGTGGCGAAGTAAAACTGATACCACCATTGCAATTCAGCCTTGGGCGGCAGCGGGTCCTGCCCGGCAGCCTGATTGCCGATCAGGTAACCGCTGACCGCCACCAGCGCCTTGACCCGCTCCGGCCACAACGCGGAAACGATGCCGGCCGAGCGTGCGCCCCAGTCATAACCGCCGAGCACCGCTTGCTTGATCTTCAACGCATCCATGAAGTCGATGACGTCACTGGCCAGCGCCGCCGGTTGGCCGTTGCGCAGGGTGTCTTTGGAGAGGAACTGCGTATCGCCAAAACCCCGCGCATACGGCATCAACACGCGATAACCTTTGGCCGCGAGCAACGGCGCGACTTCATCGTAACTGTGAATGTCGTAGGGCCAGCCGTGCAACAGAATCACCACCGGACCGTTGGCCGGACCGGTTTCAGCGTAAGCGACGTCCAGCACACCGGCCTTCACATGTTTCAGCGGGCCGAACGGCGAAGGCGCGGAATAGCTCACAGCCGCAGGTTCCGTGGTTTGTGCCTGAACCGTGGCAAAAGCGCCGAATAGCGACAGCGCCAGAATCGAAAGTCCGAATGCGGTTTTGCGGGTGTGCAGTGCCATTTTCATGGTGACGTCTCCTGTGCGAACCGTTGGCTGAGGGGTGCGAATAAATCCTTCAAACCGTGAGTGCATTTAAGCGTAGGGACGTATCTGGCCTGTGTCGAAGAGGGGTGATGTTGAAAATTGCTGTATCGCGGAAGGGTTCGTACACAGTGGGATACACGGTGCCAAACGGGCTGATGATTGGCCTGAATCCAGGCAAAAAAATAAGTCGCTGTTTTAAAACAAAAAATATTTCATTTCGGGCTTCACAAACGTAACGAATGTTGATAAATTGCGCCCCGTTCTTGCAGTGATCCTCACGGAGCCGCTGACAAGTGCTGTAGGGGCGTCGCCAAGCGGTAAGGCAGCAGGTTTTGATCCTGCCATGCGTTGGTTCAAATCCAGCCGCCCCTGCCATATATCAAAAAACGCCAACTTCGTAAGAAGTTGGCGTTTTTTTATGCCTGCGATTTGGCCATTGATGGAGCAGGGCATGCGTGCGCGGCGCCGAAGCACCGCGCACGCCAACCACTCAGTGCGGTGCGCGCGGGATGGTTTTCATCAGGTCTTCAGGGCTGATGTGCCCGACAACGCTGCCCAGTTGCGGCAGGTTGAGGATGTGGCCCTTCATCTTGCCGATGATGTGCATCTCGCATGGCTTGCAGTCGAACTTCAGCGTCAGCACTTCATCGCCGTGGATCAACTGCATCGGCGCGACTTTGGTACGCACGCCGGTCACGCCTTTGGCCTGTTTCGGGCACAGGTTGAAGGAGAAACGCAGGCAGTGTTTGGTGATCATCACCGGCACTTCGCCTGCTTCTTCGTGCGCTTCGTACGCGGCGTCGATCAGCTTCACGCCGTGACGATGGTAGAAGTCGCGCGCCTTCTGGTTGTAGACGTTGGCGAGGAACGTCAGGTGCGAATCCGGGTACACCGGTGGCGGCGTGGTTTCGGCTTTGCGGCCGCCGCGCGGATGAGCGGCGACGCGGGCGGCGGTCAGGGCTTCGATCACTTCACGGCGCAGGGATTTGAGCTGTGAGTTAGGGATGAAGAAAGCCTGTGGCGCATCGAGTTTGATGTCGGTGGCGTGGTATTGCGTGGTGCCGAGTTGGCCGAGCAAATCGCGTAACTGCTCCAGTGCCTGCTCCGGTTTGTTGGCAACGCCAAACGGACCGTTCAGGGTGACGCTGGCGCTGATGCCTTCTTCACTGGTGGCGGTGATTTCCAGCTGCTCTTCACGCAGACGGGCAAACCAGCTCAGGGCCACGCGACGCTCGGAAGAGGTTTTTTGCAGCGCCTGCTGCCAGTTGTGATCGAGGTTGCGATTCAACGGGTGGTTCGGGCGCAGTTTGAACAGGCCTTCCGGCATTTCGTTCGGCTCGACGCGGTAGCGGTAACGCTTCTCGCCGTCTTCTTCGAACTCGCCTTTTGGCTCGGCGATGTTGGCGCGGAAACCAATCACTTCACGCTTGACCAGTACGTTCAAACCGTCGCCGTTGGACAGCGGATCGTGGGTCACGACCAGCATGTCACGCTTGCCGACTTTCTCCACCGTGCCGACCGGCAAACCGGTGAACGTCGGCGAATCGAAGGCGCCGATGTCGATCTTGCGATCAGTCACGAAGTAATCGGTGCTGCCCCGGTGGAAGGTTTTTTCCGGGTCGGGCAGGAAGAAATGCGCGGTGCGGCCGCTGGAGGCGCGGGCCAGATCCGGGCGATCTTCGAGCACGTCATCGAGGCGCTGGCGGTAATAGGCGGTGATGTTCTTCACGTAGCCCATGTCTTTGTAGCGGCCTTCGATCTTGAACGAGCGCACACCGGCTTCGACCAGGGCGCGGATGTTGGCGCTCTGGTTGTTATCTTTCATCGACAACAGGTGTTTTTCGTAGGCAATCACGCCACCCTGTTCATCCTTGAGGGTGTACGGCAAGCGGCAAGCCTGGGAGCAATCGCCACGGTTGGCGCTGCGCCCGGTCTGCGCGTGGGATATGTTGCACTGGCCGGAGAACGCCACGCACAACGCGCCATGAATGAAGAACTCGACGGCGGCGTCGGTTTCATCGGCGATCGCGCGGATTTCCTGCAGATTAAGCTCGCGGGCCAGCACCAATTGCGAGAAACCGGCCTGATCGAGGAACTTCGCCCGTTCCAGCGTACGAATGTCGGTCTGGGTTGAGGCATGCAGCTCGATCGGCGGAATGTCCAGCTCCATGACGCCCAGATCCTGGACGATCAGCGCATCGACGCCTGCGTCGTACAACTGATGGATCAGCTTGCGCGCTGGCTCCAGTTCATTGTCGTGCAGGATCGTGTTGATGGTGGTGAAGATTCGCGCGTGATACTTGCGGGCAAATTCCACCAGTCCGGCGATCTCGCTCACTTCGTTGCAGGCGTTGTGGCGGGCGCCGAAGCTCGGGCCACCAATGTACACGGCGTCGGCGCCGTGCAGGATCGCCTCGCGGGCAATCGCCACGTCGCGGGCCGGGCTGAGCAATTCCAGATGATGCTTGGGCAAAGACATAGTTTTTTTTAGTCAGGCTGTCACGGTCGAGGCGCGCATTGTAGCCCCGAAACGCGCGCCGGGCACGCCCGTGCTGCCCGATGGCAACCGCCACCCTGGCAAAACCTGTGGGAGCGAGCCTGCTCGCGAAGAGGCCGGCACATTCAACATCAATGTCGCCTGACCCAACGCCATCGCGGGCAAGCCCGCTCCCACAGTGCTTTATGCCAGGCACAAACCTTGCGACCACCGTCAAACCCAGTGGGAGCGGGCTTGCCCGCAATAGCGGTGGATCAGTCAACAAAGATGTCGACTATCAGTGCGCCATCGCCAGCAGGCTGGCTCCCACAGGTTTTTGTGTTTGCTTCAGATTGGGGCTCAGGCTTTTGCAGCCATCGCGGTCACTTCCACGCGCATGCCTTCAACGGCCAGGGAGGCAACGCCAACCGCCGCACGCACCGGCCACGGTTTGGCAAAGAAGCGCTTGTAAACCTCGTTGAACGCTGCACGGTCAGCCATGTCGGTGAGGTAGATCGTCAGGTGCATAACCCGGTCCATCGAACTGCCCGCACGTTCCAGCGCAACTTTCAGCGCTTGCAGCGTGCATTCGCTTTGCTCGGTGATGTCGCCCAGTTCCAGGCTGCCATCAGCGCGGGTCGGAATCTGCGTGGAAACCATGATCCCGCCAAAGGTCGCGACGTCGGAAGAAATGGACTCGGCGTCCGGATCGGGCGTGAAGGTGATGTCTTGGTTGGCCATGTGGGTCCCTTGTCTGAGCGAGTAAAGATCGCCGCAGTTTACAGATTCGTTGGCCAATCGGCACAGATCAGACCGGCTGCGTTGCCTCTTCTGCCGCAATCGCCGACTGCACGGCTGGACGCTCGGCGATGCGCCGCATGTACTCGGCCAGTAGCGGCCAATGCTCGATGTCGATGTTGAACACTGGCAGCCATTTGAGCACGGTAAACAGATAGGCATCCGCTACGCCGAATGTGCCCATCAAATAATCCTGTGTAACCAGTGTCTGGCTCAGGAAGTCCAGACGCTTGAACAATTTGTCTTTGAAGATTGCCCGGGTCGATGGCGCAATCTCGCTGTTGAACAGCGGCGAGCTGGCGCCGTGGATTTCAGTGCTGATGAAATTCAAGTGTTCCTGCAACCGCGCTCGCTCCCAGGTGCCGGGTGGCGGCGCCAGTGTATTTCCGGGTACTTGATCGACTATAAACTGCAAAATCGCCGGGCCTTCTGTCAGTACCTCACCGTTATCCAGTTCCAGCGCAGCGACATATCCCTTCGGATTGATCTCACGAAAATCGCGCCCGTCGGCAGTGCGTTTGCTCTGGTTATTTACGCGAATCAATTCGAACGGCAGGCCCAGTTCGCACAGCACGATGTGCGAAGACAGGGAGCAGGTCATGGGCGCGAAATACAGTTTCATGGCACTTCCTTGCTGAAAGAAGGCGCAAGAATCCTCCGTTGCAGAGGGTTTCGCAAAGGTCATTTGAAGTGCTAGCGTATGACAAAATCTCATGAGTGCCGAAAGTTATATGACCGCCAGACTTCCATCCCTCAACGGCTTGAAAGCCTTCGAATCAGCCGCCCGGCACATGAGTTTTACCCAGGCTGCCGAAGAGCTGAACGTCACCCAGACCGCCATCAGCCATCAAATTCGCCGACTCGAAGCGGAGCTTGGCGTGCCGCTGTTTCTTCGGCTCAAGGACGGCTTGGCGCTGACTGAGGACGGGCAGGCGTACCTGCCCGGCATCCGGTCGGCCTTCCATGAGTTGCGCCATTCGACGGAGCAGTTGCTGGCATCGCGTAACACCAGCGTGCTGACTATCGGCACGTTGGTATCGGTGGCATCCAAGTGGTTGTTGCCGCGCCTGCCGGCGTTTCAGCAGGCCTTTCCCGATATCGATGTGAGGGTCAGCGCGTCCACCGATCTTGTGGATTTTCGCAAGGGCGGCATTGATGCGGCGATTCGGTATGGCCGGGGTGACTGGAAGGGATTGCGGGCGGACTGGCTGATGTCCGATGAGATTTTCCCGGTGTGCAGCCCGGCATTGCTCGCAGGCACGAAGGCTTTGAACACACCGGCAGACCTGCTCAACCACACGATGCTGCAAGTCAGTGGCATGACCGCCGGCGACTGGAACACTTGGCTTAGCGCGGCGGGTCAACCAGCGCAACTGGCCAAGGCGCCACGATTGACCTTCGATCTGGCGTTGATGGCGGTGCAGGCTGCGGTTGACGGGCAGGGCGTGTGCATCGGGCGCTCGACCTATGTCGATGATGATTTGCGCGCGGGGCGGCTGGTGGCACCGTTTGATCTGCGCTTGCAAGATGATCTGGGTTTCTATCTGGTGACGCCTGTTGAAACGGCTGACTCGAAGAAGATTGTTGCGTTACGGACATGGCTACTGGCGCTGCAGCAACGCCGCCAGCCGTTTGTATAAGCGTGTATCAATCCCGACCCGGGACACACGCCAATAACAAACCAAGGTTTCACGACACATCAGCTCTACATGCCCTGTTCAAAGTGGATGTCACCACACACCACTGAGTTTGAGAGGGCAACATCATGCGCCGTCCACTGTTCCTGACTACCGCCGCAATACTCGCTTCGATGATCGGCATCGCACACGCCGCCGATACCCAACCCAAGAGCTGGCAACAAGGCCTGAGCCGTACCGATTTGGTTCGCCAGGATCTCGGCGCCGCTGACCGCGAAGTCATTCAGGCACGAGTCGATTTCGAACCTGGCGTGACCTCGCCACGCCATGCGCATCCGGGCGTGGAAGTCGCGTACGTGATCAGCGGCACATTCGAATATCAACTCGAGGGCAGGGCGCCCGTGACGCTGAAGGCTGGTGACTCTCTGTACATTCCCGAGGGCGTGGCGCATATCGCCAAGAACATCGGTACAGACAAGGCCTCGGAGTTGGCGACTTACATTGTGAAGAAGGGCGACCCGTTGTTGATTCTCAAACCGTAGGGTTTAGTGCAGTGTCACAACGCGACGACTCTCGCCAATCCTGATCCGGTCGAGCGCCCGATTTAATGCATCAAGTGCGTCGAGAAGCGCTTTGGCTTCCGCTTCTCGACCATCCCCCCACAAGCGTTCGGCCATTTTGTTCAAGGCCTGGATCGATCGCTCGATTTCCGCAGCGGTGGCGGCCTCTTTACTGACCGGTTGTTTCTTGGGCATTCGGTGACTGTCCTGCAAAACGGGTGACTGCCGTTTTAGCACGATGCCTGCATGCCGTGAAGTTCAAAGCCACACGGAGTTGTTTGCCATGCCCAATCATGGAGAGGCCGACCACACGGCGAGCTCATAGCCATCTGGGTCGATGAAGTGGAAGCGGTGCCCACCCGGGAACGAGAAAACTTCACGACTGATCGTAGCGCCTGCTGCCTTGAGCCTGAGTTCTGTAACGCCTAGATCTTCCGCGTAGAGAATGACCAATGGTCCGCCGGGCCGCACAGGTTCTCCGGTAGTGAATCCACCGGTCATCCGACCGTCGCTGAACTCGGTATAAGTTGGGCCGTAGTCAACGAAACTCCAGTCGAATACGGCCGCGTAAAAGGCCTTGCTTCGGGCGATGTCGACGACGTTGAACTCGATATTGTCGATCTGCCGGTCTTTTCCTCGAATACCCATTGACGCTTCCTTGGCTGATTGGGGAAAAATCGAGTTTAGTGGATTGGGCCTGGCATGTGTTCACGCCCGCCACAAAATCCAGCTCGTCTCCTAACCTGTTACATCAAGTTTGCATCTGACAGGGAGGCCAGGAAATGCCAATGGACTTTAGAAGTGATCTCGTCGCAGCAATCCTTTTGATCCTTCCATTGTTCCTTCTCGCAAGTATGGGGGGCGCCCCGCTTTATTCGGGCGCCTGGTATCTCATCGGCGTGCCTTTGATCACTCTGATTCCGGGATTGATTTTTCGCGTGCCAGCGTTGTTCCTGACGGGAACAACAGCCGCAGCAATCACGACTCTTTTGATCTACATCTCACTCATGTCCAGCATGGGTAGAGAGGCGGGTCTTGTCGGACTTGGGCACCTGTTTTCCATCCCCGGCATGTTGGTAGGTACATGCCTGTCGATTTGGTTATTGAAGTATCGCGTCATGGCAACGTTGCCGTGGGTTGTTGCGAGTGTCGCGTTTTTGGGAGCTGGCCTTGGTTTTTTGTTCGCGCAGATGATCGTTTGCAATACGCTCATGTATTGCGGCGCACTTTCGTTTGGGATTTGAGTTGACGTAAGGGCTCGTCCGCTTCTGGCTCAGCGCGTTTTTACACACCCGGGGCCAGAAGCGGACGTGCGACGGATGAGTGCGTGGTAGCTAACGAAACTAAGAAACATATTGTTTCAATTCTTTGTAACCCCCACGTACTGGTTCTCTGCGGGCAACTGCGCAACTTCTTGCGCAGTTCAAGCAAGTTATGATTGCGCACTTTACAGAGCTGCTCGCCCAGAGCCCCCATGTCTCAGAGACGAGCTTGGGTTTTAAGGAAGATTTACAGCACGTCAAGGAGCTACAAGAGATGTTCAGTCCTGCCAACCAAACTCATTTCAGCCTGACCATCGATAATCTTGAGCACGATCTTCAGGTGCTTTCGTTCACCGGCACCGAAGGCATCAGCCAGCCGTTTCGTTTCGACCTCGAACTGGTCAGCGAAAACCCCGACCTGGATCTGGAAACCCTGCTCCACAAACAGGCGTTCCTGGCGCTGGACGTTAACGGCAGCGGCATCCACGGCCAGATCTATCGCGTCGCCCAAGGCGATGCCGGCAAGCGTCTGACCCGCTACAAAGTCTCGATGGTGCCGCAACTGCAATACCTGCATCACCGCACCAACCAACGCATCTACCAGCAGATGTCGGCGCCGAAAATCATCGCGCTGATCCTCGAAGAACACGGCATTAAAGGTAACGCTTACAGCTTACAGCTTCCAGCTGAGCCAGCCGTGCCCGGATCGCGACTACTGCGTGCAATACGACGAAACCGACCTGCACTTCGTCCAGCGCCTGTGCGAGGAGGAAGGCATTCACTACCACTTCCAGCACAGTGACAAAGCCCACCTGCTGGTGTTCGGCGACGACCAGACCGTATTCCAGAAACTCGGCCAGCCCACCGCCTACGTGCAAGGCAGCGGGCTGGTCGCCGACGAACCGGTAATCAAAAGCTTCAAGCTACGTCTGGAAACCCGCACCAGCCGCGTCACCCGCCGCGACTACGATTTCGAAAAACCGCGCCTGCAAATGGAAGCGGCGTACAAACCTGACGGCGCTCTTGATAGCAAAAGCAGCGAACCGGATCTCGAAGACTACGACTACCCCGGCCGCTTCATCGAGCGTGCGCGCGGCAAGTTCCTCAGCCAACGTGCCCTCGAACGCCACCGCGCCGACTACCGTCAGGCCGAAGGTCGTGGCGACCAGACCAAACTGGTCAGCGGCCACTTCATGGAAATGTCCGACCACCCGCGCAGCGAGTGGAACGACCTGTGGCTGCTCACCGAAATCGTCCACGAAGGCAAACAGCCGCAAGTCCTCGAAGAAGGCGTGACCAGCGACACCACCGATAACAAGGACGACTTCCACCAAGGCTACCGCAACACCTTCCTCGCCACCCCGTGGGACGTGTTCTACCGCCCGGCCCTCGAACACCCGAAACCCCGCGTCCTCGGCAGCCAGACCGCCATGGTCACCGGCCCCAAAGGTGAAGAAATCCACTGCGACCAATACGGCCGCATCAAGGTCCAGTTTCACTGGGACCGCGAAGGCCAGGCCGACGACAAAACCAGCTGCTGGATGCGCGTCTCCAGCTCCTGGGCCGGTGATCGCTACGGCGCCATCAGCATCCCGCGCATCGGCATGGAAGTCCTCGTCACCTTCCTCGAAGGCGACCCCGACCAGCCACTCGTCACCGGTTGCCTGTACCACAAGGAAAACCCGGTGCCGTATGCCTTGCCGGCGAACAAGACTCGCAGCGTGTTCAAAACGCTCAGCTCCCCGGGGGGCGGTGGGTACAACGAACTGCGCATTGAAGACAAGAAAGGTGCAGAGCAGATCTACATTCATGCGCAGCGCGATTGGGATGAAAATGTTGAGCACGACCAGAAGATTCGGGTCGGCAATGAACGCCATGACACGGTGGAGAAGAACACCTATACCGAGCTGAAAGCCGAAGAACACCGCACCACCATTGCGGATCGCAAGGTTGAGGTCAAAGCCGATGACCATTTGGTGATAGGCCAAAACCAGCACATCAAACTGGGCACCGCACAGTTGATGACGGCAGGCAAAGAAATCCATCTCAAGGCCGGGCAGAAAATGGTTATCGAAGCAGGCACGGAGCTCACTGTGAAAGCCGGCGGTAGCTTCATCAAGCTGGATGCCGGTGGCATTACCGTAGTGGGTCCGGTCATCAAGCTGAATGCTGGAGGTGCGGCGGGTGTCGGGACCGGAAATGCCGCGCTCCTGCCGCTGGTGCCACTGCCAGCGGCTTCTGACAAGGCCGGCGAAGTCCCCGAGCGGGGCGAGTCGCAACCGGCGCCGGACGTCATTCACAAGCTCAGCGCCACCATCAGTGCAGTGCCCGGTCATCCAGGTTACGAAGATGAGCCCTATACGCTGTTCGCCGATGGCGCCGTGATTCAGGAAGGCCTTACGGGCGAAGACGGTAAGATCAAGTTTGATCACGTTCCGGGCACTCAAGCCTACGCGGTGGAGTTGGTGAATGGCCATCGTTTCGAGATTGAACCCAAGGAAGAAAGCAGCCAATCCGCTTCACAGAACCAACAACTGGCACGTCAAGGCTATCGCGACTATCACGCGCAGGCCGACCAGCTCGAACCGATGGGCTCGACGGATGACTACCGCGCCGTTACGTTGAACCCGGCCAGCAAGCCGAAGAGCCATTGAGTGCAGGAAGCAATCGAATGACCACTGATTACAGCAAAGAAGTTATCCAGCTGACGCCTACAGAACACAAGTCCACTTCCCTGACCATGGACTGGTTCGCGAGGAAAGCGCTCTACCCACCACGTGCCGGCATTAAGGTCACCCCATTGATCAATGGTGATAAGGCATTCGGCGCTGTATACGATGCCATTGAGGCCGCGACGAAGAGTGTCGAAATCATCAGTTGGGGATTCGACCCGGCGATGCGTTTCAAGCCGGGCAGCGATCGCATCGGCGAGCTACTGGATGTTCGAGGTCGCCACGGGGTCAAGACGCGTGTGCTGATCTGGAAAAACCCAGTGGCCAACTTTGTTGAAAACACCATCATTGGCGATGGCCTGACTGGCTCAGGCGGGACGGCCATGGGCTCTGGCATCACCAAGGGCAGTGCCGGTTCCAACCGCACGCTCGAAGATCGTCAGAAACTGGAGTATCGCCGCACGATTCATCAACATGAACTGACCAAACTTCGTGCCGGTGAAATCCCCGCCTACGGGACCAGTGGTTTTCGCTACGACCAACGCGAAAAGGAGCTGCTGGCCATTCTGCTCGACATTGAAACCGAACTGAGCGGGCAAGGTGGCTACAACAAACTCAAAGGCTCAGGTGCGCCCAAATATTCCCCGCAGGATCAGGAATACACCCGGGAATGGTTCAATCGCATCCACGATGGGCGGATGCAGAACGTCGAGTTTCGCACCCGAGACTTTTCCACAGAGATACCCCTGAATGCCGCCATACGCGGACCGCAGATGAGCGATGAAAAAGGACGTCTGGCGACCCTTTTTCGATTGATGAATGGCGAAGCCCCCGATACCAATTTTGCGCATATGTTGCTGTTAACCCTGTTTGGCAGCCACCACCAGAAGATGGTGTTAGTGGACTATGAAGACACTGCGAGCGCCGTAGGCTTTGTCATGGGGCACAACATGCATCGCAATTATTGGGATACCAGCGCGCACCTGTATGACGACAAAGCCGCGCGGCGTAGCCCGGGCTTCGGTCCCTGGCAGGACTTGTCGATGAAAGTGCAAGGCCCTGTTCTGCATGACCTGAACCACAACTTCAGCACCGCCTGGGATCGGGAAACCTCTTGGGTTAAAAAATGGTTTTCCGACGGCCTGCGCGATCAACGCCAAGCCGTAAAGCCGGACAATTTCAACGCTGCCGGCTCGACCGTGGCGCAGATTTGCCGCACACAACCACAAGAAGGTGCCGAGACCTCGATTCTGGAGCTGTACCACAAGGCTCTGGGCAACGTGCGCAACTACGCCTATTTTGAAAACCAGTATTTCCGCTACCCGCCGTTTGCCAAACAGTTGCGTGAATTGGCGGCTGCATACCGAAGCAAAAAACGTAAAAATCCTCTCTATCTGTTCGTGGTCTCCAACAACCCCAACGACAAGGGCTTTTCCAGCACCACTTATGCCACCTTGCAGGAACTGGGGCAGGAGCAGCTGATGCCCCAGGCTCAGCGCAGCCTGGTGGAAGAGATGCTGCGAAAACGCAGCCAGTTGGCGGATCTGCAAACAGATCTACACAGCGATGCTTACGTGCGGCGGGCTCAGCTCAACCGAGCCGAGGTACTGCAGCGCGATATTACCGACCTTGAGAAAAAAGGGGTTACCCCTGAGTTAGAGCAGCGCCTGGGTGGTCTCAAACCAACAGATATTCCTGAACTCGGCAAACCGAAAAATGGCGAGGAAGAAGATCAAAAGCCTTACGCCTTGAAGGATTTACCAGGCCTTAAAGTCGTCATCGCAACACTGACTGCTTGCACTCCAGAGCCCGGAAACACGTTAGCCGACGGAGAGCAGGCTTTTTTCAGGGACATCTACGTGCACTCAAAATTGCTGGTGGTGGACGATGTCTTCAGTCTGCTCAGTTCTGCAAATATCAACACTCGTAGCCTGCATACAGACTCTGAGTTAGGTCTGGCTGCACCGGATGCCGAGTTGGCCAAGAACTGGCGGGAAGAGTTGTGGAAGTTGCATGTTGGTGAGTCGGTTAACGATGACAAGGGGCGTTGTGACGCAGTTGCCAACTTCGAAAAATGGAATGATGTAATGGATAAAAATTGGTCAAGAAAAAATAAAAATGAGCCGTTGTTAGCCCATCTGACGAGATTCTGGGACGTGGAGACTCCGTATGCCAAAGCCATCGACTAAAGCGATTTCCCTCTGCGCCATCATTCTTTCTTTCTCATTAAGTGGAGCTCCTGCTATGGCCTATCCAAATTTTACCTGTGCTTATGAGAAGGACCACAACCCTCCGCTAGATGCAGAGGCCGAGCGCTGGTTTCAACGAGCCCGACATTTAGAAAAAGAGTTAGGGCATTGGCCTGAGGTGGTTGCGCTTTATGAAAAGGCCATCGCTAAAGATCATTGGAAGGCGATGCATAATCTTGCTCAGCTTTATCGTGTCGGTGAACCGGGAACTGAAAAAAATCCCGGAATAGAAGTCGACACCAGCAAGATGCTTGATCTCTACGAGCGCATGGTAAAACTAAAGGTGCCCCTTGGTTATTACAACTGGGCTGTAGTAGCAGAGCAAGGAAAAGGGGTTTTAAAGTCAGATCGAATGGCGACCTCTTATATGTTTCAGGCGGCGCAGCTCGGTAGCCCCTTAGCGCAGGTTGAAATAGGGCAATATTTTGCCTATTCACTACCCAGTGAGAAACAAGATGACGACATGGCTGAGCGCTATTACCGTTGCGCTGGGGCGCAAGACAACCCTGATGCAATATTGAAAACCGCGAGCTTTTATGAGATTGCTAAAAAAAACAAACCTCGAGCGTTATTCTATTATCAGCGAGCAGCGACATTGGGTAGCGCCACAGCATTAAGCAATTTAAAAGGAGCATTCGAGGAGCAGCCTGAACCTATGTATAACTTTGGTTATCAACCAGACAAAAAGCTCCATGAGCTATATTCGGCTCTATGGAAGCAGCTGCGGGCCGACCGGAGTCTACGCTTCCCTAATCTCATAAAAGACCACCCGCTTCCAGCCCACCCCATGCAGGGTTTTGACGCAGAGCATCCGGATCGCCGACCCGAAATATGAGTGATCTCCTTCAACAAGAAATGCGTCGGCGCATACCTGGGCGATTGATTAAAGCAATGGTTTTTTGTTCTGTCTGCTTGTGCGGTGTATTCAATGGCACTCCGGCCATGGCCTATCCAACGTTTACCTGTGCCTACGAAAAAGACCACAACCCGCCGCTGGATGGGGAAGCGGAGCGCTGGTTTCAAGAGGCCCGCACTTTGGAGAAGGTAAGAGGCGTCAAAGACTGGATAACCATCGTCGGGCTCTACGAAAAAGCCATCGCCAAAGATCATTGGAAGGCGATGCATAACCTGGCGGGGCTTTACCGCACGGGCTGGCCGGGACAACCGGGTGTTGAACAAGACACCAACAAGATGCTCGACCTCTATGAGCGCATGGTGAAGCTCAAAGTCCCGCTGGGTTATTACAACTGGGCGGTGGTTGCCGAAAATGGACGAGGAGTGTTGAAGTCAGATCGCATGGCGAGTTCCTATATGTTCCAGGCAGCGCAGCTAGGCAGTCCTTTAGCACAAGTTCGAATCGGAAATTACCTCTCCTTCGAATTGCCTCGAGACAAGCAGGATGACCGAATGGCTGAGCCATATTTTCAGTGTGCTGGAGCTCAAGATTCACCAGAGGCTATTATAGAAACAGCTGCGTTCTATGATATTTCTAAAAAAAACAAACCTAGAGCCTTATTCTACTATCAACGTGCTGCATCATTAGGGAGTGCTAGAGGTTTAAGTTATCTCAGTGGGGCATTTGAGTCTCAACCGTCTCCGGTAGATAACTTTGGATATCGGCCAGATCCCAAGCTTCATGAGTTGTATGCCGGCCTGTGGGAGCAACTAGATGCTAACCCTGAATTGCGCTTCCCTAATCTGATGAAAGACCACCCGCTTCCAGCCCACCCCAAGCAGGGCTTTGACGCAGAGCACCCGGATCGCCGGCCGGAAATATGAGTGATCTTCTTCAACAAGAAATGCGTCGGCGCTTACCTGGGCGATTGATTAAAGCAATGGCTTTTTGTGCTGTCTGCATGTGTGGCGTATTCAATGGCACTCCAGCCATGGCCTATCCAACGTTTACCTGTGCCTACGAAAAAGACCACAACCCGCCGCTGGATGCGGAAGCCGAACGCTGGTTTCAACAGGCCCGCGCCTTGGAGAAGGTACGAGGTGTCAAAGACTGGATAACCATCGTCGGGCTCTACGAAAAAGCGATCGCCAAAGATCATTGGAAGGCGATGCATAACCTGGCGGGGCTCTATCGCACGGGCTGGCCGGGACAACCTGGTGTTGAACAAGACACCAGCAAGATGCTCGACCTCTACGAGCGCATGGTGAAGCTCAAAGTCCCGTTGGGTTATTACAACTGGGCGGTGGTTGCCGAAAATGGACGAGGAGTGTTGAAGTCCGACCGGATGGCCAGTTCCTATATGTTCCAAGCGGCACAATTAGGTAATCCGTTGGCTCAAGTGCGTATCGGAAATTACTTTGCGTTCCAATTACCTAAAGACAAACAAGATGAACGAATGGCCGAGCCATATTTTCAATGTGCTGGAGCTCAAGATTCACCAGAGGCTATTATAGAAACAGCTGCGTTCTATAAAATATCTAAAGAAAACATGCCTCTTGCGCTATCTTATTACCAGCGTGCAGCGTCATTAGGCAGCGCTAGAGGTTTAAGTTATCTCAGCGGGGCATTTGAGCCGCAACCATCTTCGGTAGATAACTTTGGATATCAGCCAGATCCCAAGCTTCACGAACTGTATTCCGGCCTATGGGAACAACTAGATGCTAACCCCGAATTGCGCTTCCCTAATCTGATAAAAGACCACCCGCTTCCCGCCCACCCCAAGCAGGGCTTTGACGCAGAACACCCAGACCGTCGACCTGAGATATGAGCCATCTCCATCAACATTGTCAGTCACGGTTTAACCGCGTGCCCGTCGTCCATGTGCGGAACGTCCATTGGTTTCACCTCGGGAACAATAAAACTGACCGTCGTACGGGTGAGAACGGTGTGGGTCGGGTCGGCGATTTCCAGCAGAACCTTGTGCGGGCCGGGCGTCAGTCCCACCAGGATAATCGGGTCTTCACTGGTGTGCGCCCACGTGCCTTTCCAGTCATCGACCGTCACATGAAGGTGGCCGAGACGGGGTGATACGTCACCCGCGACTTTGCCAAATACCGGCATGATCCTGGCGTGTTCTGTTCGATACTGGATGATCACCACCCCGCGCGCGAGCGGCCCGGCCAGCGGCGGAAAGGCAATGATTTTTGCCTGCGATTCGGATTCCAGGGGGAGTATCGCCGGCGGCTGATCGACGCTTGCTGATTCCTGAGCAAACGCCGCGATGCAATAAAAGCCTGCCAAGGACAGCACATACAGATTTCTGAGAGCGAGAAACATGGCGTTTTCTCCCGCGTGGTTTTGTACAAGGCTAGACCAGCGGATGCAGGCATTAAACCCGCGCCATGTACCACTCATCAGAAGACTGAAAAGTGCTCGGAAACAGTTCTATCGATCAGTCTGGCTCTACGGACGCTGCGTCCAGACCTTCACATAGTCGATGCGAAACGTGGAGGGCAGGTCGGCGTCATCGACCACGCCGAACCAGTTCCACATCGCCTCGCTGTCGAACACGATTTGCATCGGGAAGAACCAGTGCGTGTTCTTCGCCTCCCGCACCATCACCCCGTCGACGTACCAGCGCAGGGTGTCCGCTCGCCAGTCGAAGCCGTAGACATGAAAGGTGTTCGCCAGCCGCCACGGCGCCGTCCAGGTGCTGCCGTCGCTGAGGTGTTCGTCGCTTTGCGGCGTGGCCCAGACGTGCGCGTTCATGTTGTACATGACGTCGAATTTGCCATTGAGGGTCTTGCCGCCGATTTCGAAGATATCGATTTCGGTGGCGTTTTCCGGCAGCCCGGTCCAGGCCAGCCAGAACGCACTGGAGCCCGCCGAGTTCATCGGTTTGGCTCGCGTCTCGTAATAGCCGTAGAGCCCACGCTCAATGGTGCGTACCATCGCCGAGCTGTAGTCCTTGTAGCCCAGGCGCACGTACTTCTCGGGCAGCGTTTGCTTGCGAAACGAGATGTTCAGATTGCCATTGGCGACCTTGGCATTCTCGGGCAGAAACAATGCCGGTTTGCGCCCGAGCGAGTCAGTGCCCGTGGCGTTGTTGACGTGCCAACGGCTGGCGTCGATGGCGGTGCCGTTGAATTCGTCGGACAGCCGCGTATCCAGCACCCATTTCCCGGCGTTCGCCTGATCGGATAACGGCAGGTTGGCGTTGGTTCGCGCGGGTGTCGGGCCTAGCGGGCCGGTGCGAGTCCACGCACTGGAGGGCGGCGGCAGTGTCACCGCCCATTTTTCGGTGAGGTAATCCGAGACCTGCTGACGTTCTGCCTGCGAGGCGAGCAGCCGATCGTAGACCAGCACTTCGGCAATGTCGCCACGCAAGATTTCCGAGGTGCCGACCACGTTGCGCGCCACGGCGAACGGGCCGATGGGTACGTTCGTGGTTTCCAGAAACGCCACGGTTGGCGCATAGGCGCCGGTCTGCTGAACGCTGAGGCCGAAGTTCGGTGCCACGTTGTCGTTGTCGGCCAGTTGCGGACGGGAGCTGAACAAGCGCTGCCAGGCTTTGCCGCCAGCCTGTTCGCGCAAGCGACGCGAGACCACGAACACCGTTACCGGACCTTTTACGGTGCGAATGGCTTGGCCGGTGAAGGCCGAGGCTCCGTTGAAGCGCAGCACCGAGCGACCATTGATGGCGTTCTCCACGCGCAAGGGCAGGGAGGCGGCCGCCGGATCATCAAGGTTCACATCATTGCTCTGCCCGGATTTGTCCTGCCATCGCGAGACCCGATTCTGCGCATCAAGGCTCATGTGCGTCGAGTCGGCGCCGTCCAGCCACAGCACCAGCCCATCGGTGACAGGCAGATAGGGAGAGGCCTGCGCTCCGGCGCTCAACATCAACCAAAGCAATGTCAGTACGGTTTGCCTGAACATGGCGAAGTCCTTCCCGGATCAGACGGCCATTATTTGCCGGCGAATGCCAACATCGGCGCGGGCTGCTGCAGGTAGCCGTCCGGGTTGTTCGACTGCCAGCGCCAACTGTCTGTGAGCATTTGCCCAAGGTTGCGTTGTGCGTTCCAGCCCAACTCGCGGCTGGCCTTGCTCGCATCGGCCCAGTACTGCGCCACATCACCGTTGCGCCGGGGGGCGAAGCGGTAGGGAATGCTGATGCCGGTGACGTCTTCGAAACCGCGAATCAGTTGCAGCACGCTGTAGCCGATGCCGGTGCCGAGGTTCCAGATGTGAATGCCGTGGTCGCCTTGCAGTCGCTCGAGGGCTTTGAGATGACCTTCGGCCAGATCGACTACGTGGATGTAATCGCGCACACAGGTGCCGTCGACGGTCGGGTAATCGTTGCCATACACCATCAACTCGCTCATCCGTCCCGTCGCGACCATCGTCAGGCACGGCAACAGGTTGTTCGGTATGCCGTTGGGCGCCTCGCCGATCATGCCGCTTTCGTGAGCACCGATCGGGTTGAAGTAACGCAGCAGGGCGATGTTCCAGCGTCCATCGGAACACGTCAGGTCGGTCAGCAATTCTTCGGCCATCAACTTCGAGCGGCCGTAGGGATTGGACGGTTTGCCGGTGCCCAGCTCTTCGCCGATGGGCGTGCAGGCCGGTTCGCCATAGACCGTCGCCGAGGAACTGAACACCAGATTGAACACATGCGCACGCGCCATGGCCTGGCACAGCGTGAGCGTGCCGGTGACGTTGTTGGCGTAATAATCCATGGGTTTGCGCACGCTTTGCGCCACGGCTTTGAGTCCGGCGAAATGCACCACGGCTTCGATGTCGTAGTCGCTGAAAATCTCGTCGAGCAACCGCGAGTCGAGGATGTCGCCCTCGATGAATTCGATCCGTGTACCGCTCAGTGACTCGAGCCGCCGGATCGATTCGACACTGCTGTTGCTCAGGTTGTCCAGCACCAGCACCCGGTGGCCGGCCTCCACCAGTTTCAACGCGGTATGGGAACCGATGTAGCCGGCGCCCCCGGTGATCAGCGTAGTTTTGCGCATGACGATGTGCTCCAGAGAGACAACGGCGCTCACCGGGTGGTGAACACCAACTTGAATTCGTGCGGCCAGCGCGGGTGCAACACGCTGTAGACCAAGGCATAGGTCAGGCCGCCGGTGACGATATTGGCGATCAGGTGCAGGTAGCCCGCCAGGCCCGAATGGCTTGATACCCACGACACGACAGCGGCCATCACCAGCGTGGCGATCACGCTGCGGTAAGCGGATTCGAAGAACGTGCGCCAGCCATAACCGATCGCCGTGTTCAGCCCGATCACCTGCAACGGGGTGATCGCGACCATGCGGATCAGCAGCGCAACCGCCGCCGCCATGCCGCCATACACAGGCCCGAGGACATACACCAGCGCCAGTGCCAGCAGCGTGGTGAACACCTCAGCCTTGAGCGTCAGATAGGTGCGATTGACGGCCACCAGCGCCGTGGTTGCATACAGGGCCAGATTGCCCAGCGCGGCGGTGCAGGCCAGCACTTGCAGGAGCCCGACGGCATCGGCCCATTTGGCGCCGAAGATCAGCAGGATGATGTCCTCGGCGGTCAGCGCGATGCCGACAAACAATGGCGTCAGCAGAAAGCCGCTGATGGCCGTGGTGTCGCCGATCAGGCCGACCAGCCGTGACGGTTCGGCGCTGCGCCGGGCGAAGGCCGGCAATGCATAGCTCATCAGGCCGTTGTAGATGGCGGATCGCGGCAGGTCGATGATGCGCATCGCCAGGTTGAACATGCCGACCGCGTGGGCGCCGGCGGTGATACCCAGCACCACGTTGACCCCGCGTTGCAGGGTTTGCGAACTCATGACGTTGATCGCCACCGGCGTGCCTGTGCGCAGCAGATCAAGCAACAGCGGCCCGTCGATAGCGAAGGGAATGCGCCGCCGATCGCCGCGCATCAGCACCACCATCGACACCAGATCCATGATCAGCGCCTGGGCAATCACCGCCCACGGGCCGAACCCCAGCAGCGCAACGGCAATGCCGGTGCCGCCGCCGGCGACTTTGCCCAGCAGCGTGCGTGAGGCCAGTAGCTTGAAGTTGCCACTGCGGCGCATCTGCGCGACGTAGACCCGCGCCATCATGGTGAACAGAATCTTCACCGAGGCGATGGCCGTCATCCATTGCAGCGCTGGTGAAGGCGTATAGAGCATCACGCCCAGCGTGATCACGAGGATCGACGCCAGGCTGATCAGCACCGAAAACCAGAACGCGGTGCTGATGTGTTTGTCTTCCAGGCGTTCAAGCCGGACCAGCGGATCTTCGAGCACCGAGGAGTAAAGAATGCCGACCACCTCGACGATGGCGATGATGATCGTGCCGATGCCAAGCTCCGTCGGCGTGAGCAAATGGGCGTACACGACGAAGGTGATCATCGAGAGGAAAATCAGGCCGAATTTCTCGGTGAAGATCCAGATCAGGGTGGTCAGGCGCCGGTTGGCCATGGCGGGACCTCGGACTCAAGCCGTCCTGCGCAGCGTCTTCGCCAAGGCGTAGACGTAGCGCAGGGTCGGTTTGCCGCGGGAGAAAATCAGCGTCTGCCATGAGTGCTCGAGCATGTTGCGGAACACGTTGATCACATGCGCGTGGTCGCCGCGCCGGGAAGAGGCGCGCAGAAAATCGGCATGATTGGCCAGGACGAAATCGATGCGCTGCTGCTTGCTCATGTGCGCGCCATAGCGTGCGAGAAAGAGCTCGATAAAGTGGACTTTGTACGGGTAGTACTTGCGCGGTTGCGCGGTGATGTTGCCGCTGTTGACGCTGCGTCGCAGCAAAACCTCGGGCACGGTGTGGATCTCCCACTGCTCGGCGATCTGCGTCCATAGCAAGCGGTCTTCGGCATAGCGCAGGGTCTGATCGAAGCCGCCCAACGCAACAACTGCTTCACGCAACACCAGCACGCCGGAGGTGCCGTTGATCACGTTCTCACGCATGAAATCGGCAAAATGATCGCCACCCTTGCACCGGTCCTCGACCTGTCGGGTGCCGTCGCTGTACTCGTTCATCTGGTAGCAATCGATCAGCCCGACCTGGCGTCCATCGCGTGTGAGTTGTTCGTACAGCGCCAGTTGTTTCTGCAGTTTTTCGGGGTGCCATTGGTCATCGGCATCGAGAAACGCGATAAAGGTTTCGGTGGCGCTGAACACTCCCTGATTGCGAGCGGCGGCCGGGCCTTGATTGGCCTGTTGCAGCAGGATCAATTCAAACGGCGCGGCGTAGTCCCTGACGATCTGCGGGCCTTCGTCGCTGGAGCCGTCGTCGATAACGATCACCTTGTCCGGACGTCGGGTTTGCAGGCCGAGCGATGCGAGCGCCGGGCCGATGCTGGCGGCAGCGTTGTACATCGGGATGATCACACACACCGATCCTGACGTTGGCACAGAGCTGTTCAGCATGATGAGAACTCCTTGGCTCGCGCACGGTGGCGCGGGGCGGCGTGGGCATTGGCGCGCGGCAACGGCGCAGGGCGTTTGACGTGGTGATGGCGGAACGACAAGGCGAGGACGCAGAACACCAGGAACTCGGCCGAGCGATAGTTGGGGATCACATAGGCGACGTAGTTGGTGACCGCAAACAAGCCGATGATCACCAGGGCGCAGGCGTGATAACGCGCTGATTGGTCGGCGGTGATCGCCCGGTATTGCTTGCTCAGCGCTTCGGCGAACAGCAGGATCAGCGCGATGAGTTGAATCAGTCCGCCGTTGAGCAGGGTCTCGACATAGCCGCTGTGGGCGTTGCCGATGTAGCCCCAACGGTTGATGAACCCGGTCGCGTCTGCACTGGTCCAGAACGCGCCGAAGCCGTAGCCCTTGAGGAAGCGATCATCGATCAGCGGCCCGAGCAGTTCCCAGATCAACGTGCGGTCGGTGAGTGACGGATCGCGGCCGACGAGTTCCAGCAGCAGCGTGTAATTGCCGTACAGAAACACGCAGATCAGCCCGTACACCACGGTGGCGGCGAAGAACGCCGTGAGCGAACGGTTGATGCGCAACCGGATCAAGGTGAGGAAATACCAGTAGCTCGCGGTGCCGGCGACGATCAGTGCGATCCCGGTGGCGGACTGCGCCAGGCCGATGGCGATCAGGCAAAACGTGGCGTACGCGATGGCCAGTGGATTGCGCTGGCGGATCATCGGCAGCAGTAAAAGAATGGCGATGGCGTTGATCCGCGCACCGGCATTCTTTTCCGGAAAAATACCCTTGAACGCACCGTCACGAATGCCGCCGCTGATAAAGGCGATATCGGGGCGGATGACCGCGAAAATCAGGCCCATCAGTGCCGCTGCGCCAATCACGCAGCCGAGCATGAAGGCGATTCTTTCGAGGCTGTAGTGCCAGGCGATGAAACCTGCGAAAAACACCACGCTGATCATCGCGACGAAGCGTTTCAGGCTCAGGGTCGGGTCGTCGGACCAGCCGATTGAAGCGGCTACGCAGACCAGGAATATCAGCAGGAATGCGTTTTGTCGGTAGAAGCTTTTGCTCAGGAACACCTTGTTGCGGATAAAGAAGAACAGCGGCACCAACAGCGTGATCAAGCCGCAGACCTGGTTGGCGACGTTACCTTCCAGGTCTTTCTGCGCGTCGTCCAGGCTCGCGGCGCTGCCCATCCCGAGAAAGAAAGTGATGATCTGCACGTAGAACAGCACGCCGAAAAGGACGAAGGCATCGCGCAATGTGCAATAGCGGACTTGAAGTCGGTTCATGGCGATGGACTCCCGAGCAACGCCGTCAGGTAGGTTTTAACCGCGCGACCACTGACGAAGCGCGCGGCGGCATCGATGCGCCGTTGGCGGTTGAGCTCACGGGGCAGGGCCAGCTCCAGGCTGATAGCCTGCGCCAGTGCTGCGGGATCATCGATACTGACCAGTGGCGCGACGCTGCCTTCGGCGAGAATTTCTTGAGGCCCATAAGGGCAGCGCGTCGACACCACCGGCGTGCCGGTCGAGAGCGCTTCGACCAGTGCATTCGGGCTGCCCTCGAAGCGTGACGACAGGACGAAACAATCCGCCGCGCCGATCTGCGCCAATGCGTCGCTGGCATAACCCGGCAGGTCGAAGCGCTCGGCGACCCCGAGGGCGTTGGCTTGCGCCAGCAGTTCGGCGCGCAGCGAGCCTTCGCCAAAAATGATCAGCCGAGTGTTGCGATCCGCCAGTCGGGCGAAGGCATCGAGCAACGTATCAAAGCCTTTTTGCCTGGCCAGCCTTCCCACCGCGACGATCACCGGCAGGGTTTTGTTCAGCAGCCAGGGATGAGTTGCGGGCGCCAGTGGCCGCTCGCGAAAGTCGTTGTCGAGCACCGGGTTGTCAGCGGTGGTCACGTCCCGAGTGCGGGCCAGCGTGGTATCGACCAGATCCTGGGCGACACCGCGCGACACGCAGATCACCGGGTTGGGAATCCAGCGGTACAACAGCGGAGCCAACAGGTACGCGAGGCGCACGTGCAGCGCCGGATTGACGTGTTTGTCGCGGGAAAACGCGTTGCGCTCGCTGACGTGTAGTCGCGCCAACGTGCCCGACAGCGTGGCGGCGGCAATGGCAATCACGTTGACATGGGTGAGGGCGGCCAGTTGCGCATCGAAGCGATTGCGCCGCAGGAATCGCGTCAACGCCGGCACAGCGGCAACGCTGCGTGGACTGTGCAGCGACACCTGTTTGACCCGTGGATCGAGCCCCGCCAGGTTGACGCCGCCGCCGGTGAGCATCAGCAGGGTCACGTCGTTGCCGGCCTCGACCAGCGCACCTGCCAGCCGCGCCATCATTTTCTCGGCGCCGCCCGCGCTGAGGTCCTGAAGAATGATCAACAGTTTTTTCATTGATTCCACACCTGATAGTAAGCCTGCGCCGCGTGGTGGCTGGTGTAGGGGCGCACCGCATCCGCGACAGCTTCCCCAGCGGTGGACTTGTCGGTGTTTAGGCTTTGCAGCATGGCCTGGGCCAGCGCCGGCACATCGTTGACCCGCACCAGTTGGCCGATGCGCCCGTGGTCGAGCAATTCACGCGGGCCGGTGGGGCAATCGGTGGCCAGCACCGGTGTACCGAGGGCGAGGGCTTCGACCAGCACGGTCGGCATGCCTTCATGCAACGAACTGAGAATCAGCAGGCGCGCCTGGCGGATCAGCGGATAAGGATTGGCCAAGTGGCCGGTGAAGTGGACCTGGCGCTCGATACCCAGACGTCGCGCCTGCTCCTCCAGTTCGCCACGCAGCGGGCCGTCCCCGGCAATTACCAGATACGGCACTGTGGCCTGACGTGCCGCCAGCGCATAAGCGTCCAGCATTACGTGGAAGCCCTTGAGTTCCACCAGCCGACCGACGCCCAACCAGTACCGCGCCGGCACATCGGCGGGCAGCGGCGCTTGCGCGGCGTTGAGCAACTGCTCGGTGACCACCGCATTCGGGCAATAGCGAATCCGTCGGCGACCCCAGGGCATCAGACCGGTCAGCGCCTGGCGCAGACCGAGCGAGACCGCCACGACTTTGCCGCTACCGCACAGGTACAGCGCGTACAACAGGCGCAGGCTGCGCACGCCAGTCTGTTGTTCGGAACAATTGAGGTCGGTGTGCCGGGTGTAGATGACCTTGCACGGCGTGCCGAGCGTGGCGAGCCAGGTGCACAGATTGGCCTGCTCCTTGGCGCCGATCAGGTGCGTGACGTTTTCGCGCAGAATCAACCGGCGCAGCAACACCACCGAGCGCAGCAAACCGGTGAAACCACTGCCACCGCCGGCAATCGTCGGCACCTCGTCGTTGTCCGGTCGTTCGCCGTTCATGATGAAGAAGCTGACGCGGCGACCGTCCTTGAGAAATTGCCCGGCCAAGCGTTGCTGCACGCACTCGACGCCACCACCGGTCTTGAAATCTTTGAGCGTGAAGAGGATATGCATGGTCATTCCCGGCGCTCAGGGCGCAGTGATGTCGATGGCGACTTTGTGCCGAACGATCATCTCGGCCAGATGCAAGAAGTTGCGTGGGTAGTCGAGCAAGTAGCGCTTGATGGTGTGCGGCTCGCGGTACATGCGGTAGAACGCGCGCAGGTGCAGGCGATTGATGGCTGCGGGGTAGTAGCACTCGCTGGCGGTGGCTTCCTGACGGATGAAGCCGCCGCAGGTGAAGGCCACACCGGCGAAACCTGCGTTCAGCGCATCGATCACGAAGCGTTCTTGCAGACCCGCACCGAGCCCGACCAACAACAGGTTTGCCCCGGTGTTGCGGATGTCGGCATGCAGGTGCGCCGCTTGCGGCTGATTGAAATAGCCGTTGTGGGCACCGGCAATAATCAGCTGCGGATAACGCCCGCGTAGCTTGCCGATGAACGCCTCAAGCTCGGCTTGCGTGGCGCCGACGATGTACACCCGCAAGTGCTGCTGTTCGGCATCGCGCAACACCGGGTCGGCAATCGAGGTGAAATCGAAACTGACCCGCTGCACCGGTTGGCCGGTGACCCGCGACATGAATCCCGACATCAACATGCCGTCGCAGAAGTAGGCGACGGAGGGCGGCGGCTGGCGGATAAAACTGCCGATCGAAGCAAAATTGATAAACGAAAATGCGCGGTTGCCCATCAGCAGATTCGGCGAGTAATGCCCCATCAAGGCTAGCCGGATCATGACGCGTCATCCGGTTCCAGCGCCTGCTGGGTTTGGCGGCCAACCGAGACGTAGGTGAAGCCGCGCTTGCTCATGCGTTGCGGTTCGTACAGGTTGCGGCCGTCGAAAATCAGCGGCTGCTTGAGTTGGCGCTTGAGCAGGTCGAAGTCCGGTGCGCGGAACAATGTCCACTCCGTGATGATGACCAACGCGTCGGCGTTTTTAAGCGCCGCTTCCTTGGTACCAGCGAGGGTAAAGTCATCGCGGGCGCCGTATAAGCGCTGGGCTTCTTCCATGGCTTTGGGGTCATAGGCCTGGACGTTGGCGCCTGCCCGCCACAGGGCTTCCATCAGCACGCGGCTCGGCGCCTCGCGGATGTCATCGGTGTTGGGTTTGAAACTCAAGCCCCACAACGCGAAGGTCTTGCCTTGCAGCGCACCGTTGAAGTGATCGGAGATTTTGCGAAACAGCGTGGTTTTCTGTTCGTTGTTGCGCGAGTCGACGGCTTTGAGCAGCCGCGCATCGATGTCCACGCCTTCAGCGGTGTGGATCAGCGCCTTCACGTCTTTGGGGAAACACGAGCCGCCGTAGCCGATGCCGGGGTAGATAAATTGATACCCGATGCGCGGATCGGAGCCGATGCCGTGGCGGACCATTTCGATGTCGGCACCCAGTTTTTCGGCAAGATTGGCCATCTCGTTCATGAAGCTGATCTTGGTCGCGAGCATGCAATTGGCGGCGTACTTGGTCAGTTCGGCGCTGCGCACGTCCATCACGATGATCTTTTCGCGGTTGCGATTGAACGGCTCGTACAACTCGCGCATCACCTCTTCGGCATGCGGGCTGTCGGTGCCGATGATGATCCGGTCGGGGCGCATGCAGTCGTCGACCGCGCAGCCTTCCTTGAGAAATTCCGGATTGGAGACGACATCGAACGTCAGGTCGGCGCGGTCGCTTTCCTCCAGTGCCTGGGTGATGCACTCGCGGACTCGGTCTGCGGTGCCGACCGGCACGGTCGACTTGTCGACAATGATCGCGTGGCGTTGCAGGTTCAGGCCGATGGTGCGCGCTACGCTCAACACGTGCCGCAAATCGGCCGAGCCGTCCTCGTCGGGCGGCGTGCCGACGGCGATCAGCAGCACGTCGCCATGGCGCACCGCTTCCGCGAGGTCGGTGCCGAAGCGCAGTCGCCCGCTCTGGTGGTTGTCTCGCACCAGCGTTCTCAGGCCCGGCTCGTAGATCGGCAGCGTGCCGCTTTCGAGCGCTTGCACCTTGGCGGCGTCAACATCCACGCACAGCACGTCGTGCCCGACCTGCGCCAACGCGGCGCCCTGAACCAGTCCCACATAGCCGATGCCGAATACGCTCACATTCATGGGTAAACCTCGGTAGGTCGTGTTGACGGCCCGGGAACCGGGCACGCGCTCAGTAGATGTTTTTGGAGAACAGCGAGAGGGGGGTCTTGACCAGAATCTTGATGTCGAGCCACAGCGACCATTGGTTGATGTAGTTCAGGTCCTGGGCGACCCGCAGTTGCATCTTTTCCAGGGTTTCGGTTTCGCCGCGGTGCCCGGTGATCTGCGCCAGCCCGGTGATGCCGGGCTTGAGGCGATGGCGGGCCATGTAGGCGCGCACCTTGCCGGTGTAATAGATGTTGTGCGTGACGGCATGCGGCCGCGGACCGACCAGCGCCATGTGCCCGAGCAACACGTTGAACAGTTGTGGCAATTCGTCGATGGAACTGCGGCGCAGGAAACGCCCCAGTGGCGTCACGCGGTCGTCGTCGCGGCTGGCCTGACGCACCTCTTGATCGTCGTGGACACGCATAGAGCGAAACTTCCAGACCTTGATCACTTCGCCGTCGCAGCCGTGGCGGTTTTGCTTGAACAGCACCGGCCCCGGCGAGGAGCACTTCACGGCAATCGCCACGCCCAGCAGTAGCGGGCTGAGCACGATCAGCGCCATGGCAGCCAGGCTGCGTTCGAACAAATCCTTGCAGAACAGGCTGCCGGGGTGGGAGGTGATGAGGCTTTCGTTGAGATAGATCGCGGGCATCCGCTCGATTTCCGAGATCGAGTGGTTGAGCAAGACCATGCTGCCGAAATCGGGGATCCAGACCACGTCGACGTTAATGTCGAGCAAGTCGATGTACAGGGCTTCGATCGTGGCGGCGTCGGCCATCGGCAACACGATGTAGACCCGGCGCGCTTCGAGGCGAGTGATGATTTCGCGGATATCGTCGACATGCCCCAGCAGCGGCAGGATGCTGGGCGCCGGGCGAACCATGGGCGTGGCCGATACAAAACCCAGCAGTAACGTGCGGTCGGGCTGAATGAGTTTTTTCGCTAACTCATGCGCTGTCGAGCAGGTGCCGATGATCACCGAACGGCGGTCGTTGCGGCTCAGCCGCGTATACAGTCGCACCACAAAATGCAGCGGCAGGAAGCTGCACATCTGCACCGCAAATCCGCCGATGGCCCAGACCAGCATTACCTGCCGTGAATACAGGGCACTGGTCTGCGTGACGAAGGCGATGGTGCTCAGCACTGCGAGCAAAATCAGCCACCCGGCCAACAATCGACTGAGCCCGGCCAGCAACCCATGGCGCTTGTGATAGACCTGCATCAGGCTGTACGTCGGCACCGATCCGAGAATCGTCAGGATCATCAGCACGCGGTATTCGCTGGGCAGGCTGCCCACCCGCCATTGCACCAGCAGGATCAGCAACAGGTTGACCAGGGTCATCGCGCACAGCCATTGGCCCCAGAATGTCAGGCCTCGGCGGTGGGTCATTTGAACGGTATTGAGCGGCGTCATCGACTCGGCCTCACAAAAAAGGAACGAACGGACCCCTGTGGCGAGGGCGCAAGCGCTCTCGCCACCAAGGTTTTCTCAAACAGGTAAAGAGCTAGCGGGGGGCGAAGTCGTAGTCGTAGAAGGAGCGCGAATGGCTGTGGCCGTATTTTCGCGCTTTACGTAAATCGACCTGGTTGAGCACCACGCCGAACACCGAAGCCTGGCTTTGCTGAAGAACCGAGAGCCCTTTTTGCACTTGCGCGACCGGGGTGCTTTCGGCTTTCACCACGTAGATGACGGCATCCGAATGCTTGGCCAGCAACAGGGCGTCGCTGACCATTTCGGCCGGTGGCGAATCGATGATGATGTATTGGTAGCGGCCCTTGAGTGCCTGCAACATGCGCCCCAGACGCGGCGAACTCAGCAGATCCTGCGCTGGCGGCCGGTGCGCCGAGCCGTACGCGGCCTGGGCCGAAGGCAGGCGAGGGGCGTCGAACGGATCGAGCGGGGACAACGTCAGGCTGCCGGCCGGTAACATGTCGAGATTGCCCACCGTGCGGATGCAGTCTTCGAGCTTGGCGGTGCCGGCGATCACATTCGCCAGGCCTGGATTTTCCGGCGGGAAATCGAAGTTCAGCGACAGCGTGGGCTGACGCATATCAGCGTCGATCAACAGCACCCGCTCCAGTGACGTGAGCGAGCAGGCGAGGTTGTTGGCGATGGTGCTTTTGCCTTCACCGGCCACGGATGAGGTGACAAGCACCACCTGCGCCGGTGCCTCGGTGTTTTGCAGCATGAGCCAGGTGCGCAGGTTGCGGATGGTTTCGCAGAATCGCGGGTTGTCGTTGTCCTCGAACAGTCGCGCCAGTTGCCGACGGCTCTTCTTCGTCACCAGTGGCACTACGCTGAGCAGCGGCACGCCGAGGGTGCTTTCGATGGTTTCGTCGCTCTTGAAGGTGTTGCTCAGGGTTTCCAGCAAGAAGGCCAGCGCAACCCCGATGACGGCGGCGACCAGCGCCACAATGGCGAGGATCAGGGATTTGCGCGGTTTGCTCGCTTCGGTCGGCACAATCGCTGCGTCGACGATTCGCGCCTTGGCCGAATCCATGTCGGAGGTGGCGGCGGTTTCCTTCAGACGCGTGACGAAGGTTTCGTAAAGTGCCCGGGTGCTGTCGACCTCGCGCTGGTATTCGCGCAGCTGGAATTCCTTGCGCGAGATGTCCTGGATCTGCGCCTTGTTGGTGTTGAAGGATTGGCGCAGCGCACCTTCGCTGGCGACGGCGAGTTGGTACTGGCGCTCGATGCCGGCAACCACTTGCTGCACTTGCAGTCGCAAGCTGCTGGCGGCGGTACGCAATTCGGTCTGGGCCGACACCAGCGACGGGTGTTTCGGCCCATAGCGCCCGGACAATTCCTCGACCTTGGCTTGCGCCTTGGCCAGATCAGCCTGGAATTGCTGGATCAACGGGTTGCTCAACACCGCCGGCACGCTGGACAGTCGGCTGATATCGCCATTGCTCAACGACTGCGCCTGACGGAACTGGCTTTCGGCTTCGGCACGATTGCGCCGCGCATCGATCATCCGGTTGCCGGTCATCTGCAATTCGTTGGCGCTGATGGTGGCGACGCCGTCGACGTCTACAAGGCCCTGTTCCTCGCGATAACCCTGCAGCTTGTTTTCAGCAGTGCGCAGGTTATTGCGCAGTTCGACCAGACGGGTGTTCATCCAACTGGTGTTGTTTTGCGAGGACTTGAGGCTGGTGTCCTGCTGGCTGTCGATAAAACCCTGGGCCAGTGCATTGGCGGCGGCGGCCGCGAGCGCGGGGTCGGGTAACTCGACTTCAATTTCGATCAACTGGCTCTTGCCGACAAACTTGACGCTGGTGTGCAGCATCAGGTTCTGCGTGACGGCATTGAAAGCGTCCTCTTCGGTCAGTGCAGGCTTGGGCGCAGGCAAGAATTCCAGCCATGGCAGCCACTCACCGCGATTGAGGTCGGCCAGCCATTGGCGTGGTGCGAACCAGGATTTCGGTTGCTGACGCGGGTCAGTGATCGGGTTCGTGGTCAGGCCAAGCTTCTTCACGGCCCGTTCGGCGAGATCCCGCGATTGCAGCAACGCCTGTTGCGTCTGCAAGTAATCAGTGGTGGTTGAACCACCGGATTCGACGTTCTGCTGAAAACTCATGACCGGCGGCGTCTTGTCCTTGATCAGCAGGGTCGTGCTGCCGACGTATTGCGGCGTGATCATGGACAGTGCGGCCGCTGCCAGTGCGCAGCAGAGCAACACCAGAAGGGCGATATTCCACTTCGCGGCCCAGACGGTTCGCCAGAGCTGAAGCAGGTCCAGGGTGTCCGACTCTTCGTTATGCGACGCACGCAAGTGCGCCTGGAGGGGACGTTCGACGTAGGTGCTAGGGCTGTTGTCCATGATTAGAAAAACCCCTGTGCAATGGAAATGGTGTCACCCGGGCTGATGACCGTGGTGCGGCTGATGTCGTCGATCACGGGCGGACCACCCACGCCGCGCAGGATGGTCACGCGTTTCATCGAGGCGCGTTCGGTCAGGCCACCGCCCAGGGCAATGGCTTTTTCAAGCGTGAGCCCTGGCTGAAACGCATAGCTGCCGGGTTTTTGCACTTCACCATTGATGTAGAACGGTCGGTATTCGATCTGGCTGAGGCTGACCTTGGGGTCGACCAGATAGCCTTGCTTGAGGCCCTCGACGATCTTGCGCTCGACCTGATTGGGGGTCAGGCCCTGGGCGACGACTTCTCCCAGAAACGGGTACGAAAACGTGCCGGAATCGTTAAGGCGAATCTTCTTGAAACTCAGCTCCGGCTCGCCGAACACGGTGATGCGCAAGACATCGCCGGCCGCGAGTTTGTAATCGGTAAGGGTTTCGGCGGCGTGGGCTGCGGGAGTCAGCCACACCAGCAATAACAGGAAAACGATGCGCGCATTCATGGGCCTGGCCTCTTAGAGACTGACGTCGAAACTGATCTGGAAGACGTTGCGGGTGAAGCTTTCGTTGTCGGCGTCCGAGTCGTTGTCGCGGAATCGGTAACCGAGTTCGATGTCCAGCCAGCGGCGCATCTTGTAGATCACCGCCAGGTTGTAGTCCTGAAGATTGTCGCTGCGCGACTGACCCTCGTAGTCGTAGCGGCCCATACCGGCCTGAGCCACGGTGGTGATGCGTTCCGTCCAGCCATGGCGCCAGCCGACCTGGGTGAAGGTCGACTTGACGGCATCAGCGCCGTCGTCGCCTTCGGCCATGGCCTGTCGGGCCAGAAAGGTGAAGGTCGAGTAGGTGCGCGGTTTCCATTGCAGATCCACTTGCCAGGTGGGATTGCTCAAGTCGCTGGCGCCGCTTTCGTCGAAATCCTTGCGCTCATAACCGAGCTTGAGTTTGCCGGTGGTACGGGCGCTCATGTCCCATTCGGCGCCACCGAGCAACGCATTGGATCGGCTGCTGCGAGTGCTGTCCGATTGCAAGTAGTCGAACCGCGTGTGGTCGTATTCGAGCAGGCCGCGCGTATTGCTGCCGAGGCGGTGGTACCAGGTGCTGGAAAAGCCGCTGGTGTTGCGCTCTTTGTCGTCGTTGATGCCACCGCCGTTGTCGTAGCGCAGTTGCGCATAACTGGCGCCGAGGTCGATCTGGTTGGCGGCGGTTTTGGCCCCGAAGGTGTACACGCCATTGACCCGCGTACTTTCGATCTTGTCGTTGATGCCGTCGACGGCCGTCGAGGTCGTGCGTTCGTACTTGCGTGCTTCAGCTTCGAGTTTCAGCCGATGGCGATCGGTAAACTCCATGATGCTGTCGGCGCGCAGGCGCTGGGCGGTGTTCGAGGCATCGTCATCTTGGTGATAGATGTAGCGCGTGGGCTCCCAGATCACCCGCGTCGCACTGTTGCGGTCTTCAGCCTTGAGCTCGAAATAGGGTGCCAGCCGAGTGACCATCGTCGATTGAGCATCGTGTTCAAGCTCACGAAAGTTATCGTCGTAGCTTTCCGACAAACCGAACTTCGGTATGAAGTCGAAGCCGTAGACATTGATGGCTTGTGGCTCCACGCACCAGGCCACTTCGGGGTACAGAAAGGCCAAGAGCAGGGCAGCGGGGCAGCGAGAATTCAGGGCCATGGTTCTTGGTCCGCAAAGTGGGTATCGGCGTGTGACTGAGGGGGATTGCGGGCGTTAGTGTCGTTGTCGCTCAAGCAGGCACAGCGGTACGCGCACAGGCTGTTGCCGGTTGAGAAACTGCAACAGAATCATGACGCGCTCAGGACCCAGCATTGACAGGTAGACACCTTCAAGCGGTGCCAGCGAGCCTTGAACGATGTGCAAGGTTTCGCCGGGTTCGAGCGTGTCGGGAGGGGGGGATTCAAGCGATGTCACACTGCGCTCGCGCAGGTGTTCGATCACCTGATCGTTGACGATGGCGGGCACATGATTGAATTCGACGATGCGGCTGACACCACGCGTTGAACGGATCGGGCCCCAGTTGTCATCGCCGCTGAGCTGGATGAACAGGTAACCCGGAAACAGTGATTCGACGACCTTGTGCCGCTTGCCCCGCACGATGCGTTCGCTCATCAATTGAGGCCGAAACGTCGCGTAATCCTGCGCAAGCAAATTGAATTGAGCCCGCTCATCCTGGCGCGGCTTGCACTGCAATAAATACCAGTTAGACCCATTACGGCGACCTGCTTGCATGCTGGAGTACTCCATACATAGCGAAAGTGTAAGCATGCCGAACGCACACACGTCAGTGCGTATTCATGCTTGCTGGTAGCTAGTAGGCTGATCAAGGCCAAGATGGCGAAGCCAGATGCGTCACATGTTTTTATTGGCAGGGTAAGTGTTTCAGAAATGAATCACTTGGGGGCGTGCTTTAGTTATAGGCCGGGTTGTCTTGGGTATAAACAGACGCTAGCTTTCGTTTGGGCAAAGCTACCGCACGGTTTGCACCTGCAACCTTTTGGAGACGTTTGTTAGATGACTGGCTGGCAACTAACGGCGGAAGATTTCACGGTTCCGGCGCAAGTGGGTCAGACAGTGCCTAGTTATCGGCCACTCCTGATCTGCTGTCAAATACTAACAGTCAAAAAAAACGCCATTTATCCAGTTCTCTTTTTCCAATTTGTAAGTCACTGAGTTATATATGGTTTTCTATTCTGAAAATATATAAAACTTTTTTGATCGCCAGCGGTCCTTCCGATTTTAGGGTTTTGGATGATGTCGAATTGATTACAAACATGGACTTCCTCGTTAACGGGTGAGATCACCCAACTGTTACATTTCTTCGGTGTGCATGAAGTTTTGGATCCTTGATATCAACTCTGCTATACCTCACAACTTCCAGTAGTTGTCATTTGCTGTACGGCATGTGTGGATTAGTGGCGTCAAAGTATTGCCACTGTTTGTTCTGATCGCTGATTCACTCACGAACCAAGTACTAAGGGGAAGCATTGCCATGACTATTCTCGTGACCGGTGCTGCCGGGTTTATTGGCTATCACACGGTTAAACGCTTGATTAAAGACGGAATTGAAGTTGTCGGGATCGATAACCTCAATGCGTACTATGACGTCACGCTCAAACAGGCACGACTCGCTGCATTACAGTCTTTACCAGGCTTTGAATTTCACGAAATGGACATTGTCGACAAACCTGCACTGATGGCGCTGTTCCAACAGCATCGCTTTGAATGCGTCGTTCATCTGGCGGCGCAGGCTGGCGTCAGGTATTCACTGGACCAACCGGACGTCTACGGGCAATCGAATCTGGTGGGTTTTCTGAATGTGCTTGAGGCCTGTCGGCAGTTCCCCCCGGAGCATCTGATCTACGCGTCTAGCAGTTCGGTGTACGGCGCCAACCATAAAATGCCGTTCCACGAAGGCGACCCGGTCGAGCAGCCGGTTTCGCTCTATGCCGCGACCAAGCGCGCCAATGAATTGCTGGCTTACAGCTACTGCCATCTCTATGGACTGCGCGCCACCGGGCTACGTTTTTTCACGGTGTACGGGCCTTGGGGGCGGCCCGACATGGCGCTGTTCAAATTTACCCAGGCGATGATCGAAGGGCGCCCCATCGATATCTATAACGAAGGGCAAATGGCCCGGGATTTCACTTACATCGACGACATTGTCGAGTCCATTCGGCGCTTGCTGAGCAAGCCCCCGGAGGGCACGGAAGGGCGCGGCGCCAATCGGTTGTTCAATATTGGACGCGGCAGTCCGGTCGCGCTTCTGGCGTTTGTCGAGTGCCTGGAGCAAGCGCTGGGCATCGAGGCCCAGCGCAATTATCTGCCGCTGCAAGAAGGCGATGTGGTCAAGACCTGGGCGGACGTCTCGGCGCTCAGCGCGTGTATCGACTTCAGCCCGCAAGTGGCGGTTGATGTGGGGGTGGAGGCTTTTGTTCGGTGGTATCGGTCGTATTACCGGGTTTGAGCGAGGCAGAGATCATTGTCAAAAGTTGTGGAAGCCTTTACTGCGCTTATTGATGTCTCCATGTCGGGGCTCAGGGTGCCTAACCAAGCCACTAGTGCGACAATCAAAACCGCTGTCGACAGCTCGACCAACACGCTGCGCCTTAACGCATTCGCCGCCACTCGATACTCACCCTCTCGCAACGCCCGCTGCAAGAGCGGGCCAAGGTGAAGTCGGTTCAGTGCGGCCAGCACCAGCATCCCGGCAAACAACCCCACTTTGATGATCAGCAACGTCCCGTAGGCGCTGAGGGCAACGTCATCGAGTGTTGGCCCGACGATGAACAGGTAGTTGACGACGCCTGTGACCGTGATGACAACTACGATCAAAGCGCCCACTGATTCGAATCGGGCGACGGCCCGAGTGAGCAATCTGATGCGCTCCTCGGTTTGTAGCGTGTCGGGTTTGGCCATCAGCGCAAAAGCGACCAATGCGCCGAACCAGGCTCCTGCCGCCAGCAGGTGCAGGATGTCCGTTGCAAAATGCCAAAAACGACGACTGCCTTCATCCATTGCCCCGTGACCATTCCAGGCCAGACTGGCGAGGGCAACCCCGCCCGCAATAGCGGCGACCACCAGGCTAACGCCAGGCGCACGCAGGTTGGGCATCACCGCTAAACCGCCAACGATCAACGCGATGATCCGCACGACCCAGGCTAACCCTACGTCCGTCTCAACGACCATCATTTCAATATGCGGACGCAACTCGGCGAAGTCCGACTCGCCGCTCATGGTGCTCGCCATCATCACCATGCTGGCGACAGACAGCAGCACACCCAGCGCCGTCGTCCCCGCCAGCATGGACCGAAACGGCAACACGACACCCGACACCCGCTCTCGTCCTTTAAGGCTGTACAAGCCGAAGAGCGCCACGCCAAAGAGCAGCATCAAATCCAGGTACAAGCCGAACCGCAGGGCAATGCTGGCCCAATCGCTCATCAATTACTTCACTTTGAACGTAACGTTGCCGGTGATCGGGTGAGTGTCCGATGACACCGCGCGCCATTCGACTTTGTAGCTGCCGGCGGGCAAAGGAGAGAGCGGTGTGATAACCATGGTTTTCGGGTCGCTGCCGCCAGAGACTTTGGCCTTCATGGGCATCGGGGCGTGGGCCATGCCGGACATTTCGGTCATGACCAGTTTCGCGCCGGAGAACTGGGTCACGAGATTTTCGGAAAAGTGCAGTTCGATCTTGCTGGGGGCCGCGCCGTCCGCGCCTTCCTGCGGGGTAGAGGAGAGCAGTTTCGGGTGCGCCTGAGCGAATGAGCTCAGCAGCAGCCCGGTGGAAAGTGCGATGGCAACAACGGTGGTTTTGATCGGGCGCATACAAGACCTCTGACCGCGTCTAGCGGTAATTATTGTGATTGTTAAGTTGACGCGTTTTAGAACCACAGCCGAACACCCAGGACCAGACGTGCTTCGCTGCGATCCTCGCCTTCGTCGTTGGCATAATCAGCTGTTTTGCCGTAGGTGCGGTTCCAGGTCACACCGATATAGGGCGCAAACTCACGACGAATTTCATAACGCAGGCGCAGGCCCGCTTCAGTGTTGGACAGGCCAGAACCGATGCCGCGTTGCGGGTCGTTTTTGCTGTAGACATTAAGTTCGGCGGTTGGCTGCAAAATCAGTCGATTGGTCAGCAGGATGTCGTAGTCGCCTTCCAGTCGTGCGGCGGCTTGGCCACCTTCGCCGATAAACGCCGTGGCCTCGGCTTCAAAGTTGTACAGCGCCATGCCTTGCACGCCAAACGCCGCCCAGGTTTGCGGGGCGCCGGGTTTGAAATCCTGGCGAACGCCGGTCACCACGTCCCACCACGGGGAGATGGCGTGGCCCCACAGGGCCTGGACTTCCGCATCTTCGGTCTTGCCGTTGGTGCGTTCGCCTTCGGAACGCAGCCACAATCGGTCGATATCGCCGCCGATCCAGCCGGAGAGATCCCAGGCCAGGGCGCTGCCGTCATCGGCGTCCTGCCATTCAAGTTTCTCTGCAAGAAAGAACGTGTTGAGCGCGGCGTCGTGCACCTTATGCCCACCCGGACTGACAAACACCGCGGCGCGATCGGCATCGGTCAGTGCCGGAATCGGCGTGCGACTTTCGGTCGGCGCAGAGGGCTGCATTTGGCCGTCGTCCATGCTTTGCATCTGGCTGTGGTCCATGCCCTGCATCTGGCTATGGTCCATGCCCTGCATCTGGCTATGGTCCATGCCCTGCATCTGGCCATGATCCATGTTCTGCATGCCGTCCGTGGCCGCCATCGCCGAGGAAAGTGTCAGGCTCGCGGTCACGAGCGCTAAAGAAACTGGAGTAATCCTGATCATGGGTAGCGCCTCATTCTTCTACGCGAACTTCACGGAACATGCCCATTTCCATGTGATACAGGAGGTGGCAGTGATAGGCCCAGCGGCCGAGTGCGTCGGCGGTTACGCGATAACTGCGCCGGGAGCCGGGCGGCATGTCGATGGTGTGTTTGCGCACCATGAACTGGCCGTTTTCGTCCTCGAGATCGCTCCACATGCCGTGCAGATGGATGGGGTGAGTCATCATCGTGTCGTTGACCAGCACAATCCGGATTCGCTCGCCGTACTTGAGGCGCAGCGGTTCGGCATCGGAGAACTTCACGCCGTTGAATGACCAGGCGAACTTTTCCATGTGGCCCGTGAGGTGCAGTTCGATGGTGCGGCCGGGGTCGCGGCCGTCCGGGTCTTCGAAGGTGCTGCGCAGGTCGGAATAAGTCAGGACGCGACGACCGTTGTCACGCAGGCCGAGGCCAGGGTCATTGAGTTTGGGGGAGGTGGTCATGGCCTGCATGTCCACCAGCGGATTGTTGCTTTCCGTCGCGGGATGGGACTGCATGTCGCCCATTCCAGCCATGGCGCTGTGATCCATGCCTGCCATGTCACCGCCCATAGCGCCGTGATCCATGCCGCCCATACCCATGTCATCCATGGTCACCAGCGGCCTTGGGTCCAGCGCTGGTATCGGCGCGGACACCCCCGTCTTCACCGCCAGCGTGCCACAGGCATAGCCCGTGCGATCCATAGACTGGGCGAACAAGGTGTAGGCATCCTGGGTCGGCTCGACAATCACATCGAACGTCTCTGCCACCGCGATGCGAAACTCGTCGACGCTCACCGGTTTGACGTGCAGACCGTCGGCGGCGACCACCGTCATTTTCAGACCGGGAATGCGTACGTCGAAGTAGGTCATGGCCGAGCCGTTGATAAAGCGCAGGCGCAGTTTTTCGCCGGGGCGGAATACCCCCGTCCAGTTCATGTCAGGCGCCTGGCCGTTCATCAAGTAGGTGTAAGTCGCGCCGCTGACGTCGGCCAGGTCCGTGGGGTTCATCTTCATTTCAGCCCACATCTTTCGATCTGCGACCGTGGAACCCCAACCTTTTTCACTGACGTCGTGGATGAAATCGCCCACGGTGCGCTTGTTGTAGTTGTAGTAATCCGACTGTTTTTTCAACGTCTTCATGAGGCCGGCCGCGTCTTCGTCGGTCCAGTCGGTCAGCATCACCACGTAATCGCGGTCGTACTCGAACGGCTCTGGCTCCTTGGCATCGATCACCAACGGGCCGTAAACGCCGGACTGTTCCTGAAGCCCCGAATGACTGTGATACCAGTAAGTGCCGTTCTGCCGGACCTTGAATTGATAGACATACATCCCGCCCGGTTCAATGCCATGAAAGCTCAGGCCCGGCACGCCGTCCATGTTGGCCGGCAGCAGAATGCCGTGCCAGTGAATGGACGTGTCGGCATTGAGTTTGTTCCTCACCCGCAACGTCACCGTGTCGCCCTCGCGCCAGCGCAGCAAAGGGCCGGGAATGCCGCCGTTGATGGTCATCGCGGTGCGCGGGTTGCCGGTGATGTTGACCGGGGTTTCGCCGATGAACAGGTCGAAATCAGTCCCCGCCAGGACATTCGGCTCGCCGGGACTGGTGATCGCCCAGGCAGGTGTGCGCCATAGGCCCAGGCCACCGAGAATCCCGGCGGCGGCGATTCCCTTCACAAAGGTTCGTCTTGTTGTTTCAGGTTGCATGGCGCTTTGTTCCTAGTCAGTCGGATAACAGAGCAAGCAGGAGATACAGCCAGGTTTGATGACGAGGTTAAGCAGTGCAACCTTTCAGAAGGCTGAGCCGAAGATTACGGTTTTGTCAGTTTCACCTGTTCATTCTGATTGTGGTGTTGTGGCTTACCTGATGCCGGTAATACTGGCTTAATTCAGGTTAGGTGATATCGCCTGGGTCAGGCCTGCCGGCAGATTGTTTATGCCGTGCGTCCAATTGTAAGAGCCATTTTCAGCGACTACACTCCAGCCCATGAAACGCTATCTGCGGTTTTGCCTCATCTTCATGCTCAGCCTGGCGCTTCCCCTCAGCGGGATGGCGAGCGTTCAGGCACCGACAGAACCTTGCCCAATGAAAGCGACGGGCATGGCGATGACGGGCGACATGGAGATGGACTGCTGCAACGATATGAAAAGCCCTTCCGAGCACGGCAAACCTTGTAAGCCGGGCCAGGAATGCAAGACCGGCGGCATGCTGCAAGTCTCGATCCTCAAGCCTCCTGTCACCTTGTTCAGCCCCGTAGTGCTTTCCTTCTTCAGCGATTCCCTACCCGTACAGACCCCGTCCGGGGTATGGCGACCGCCTCGCGTTTGATTCCTGTCCCACATTGAGCCTCATTCCGCAGTAACGGGATTGACTAGCTGCGCGCGTGTCTTTTGGCGCGTGCAGTGGATGATTACAGGAATCGCAAACATGAACTCCAAGTGCTATTGCACAGGCTGGGCCCTCGTGGCCGGTCTGGTGGTAAGCGTGCTGGCATTGCCGAGCTTGGCTGGCGCATTGACACTCGATGAAGCGTTGCGGCTGGCCGAACACAATGCGCCGTCGCTGGCCGCACAAGACGCCAGGATTCAGGCTGCCAGCAGTGCAGCTATTCCCGCCGGTGAACTCCCCGATCCCAAGCTACTGCTGGGGGTGCAGAACTTTCCCATTGGCGGCCCGGATCGCTGGAGCATCGATCAGGACTTCATGACCATGCAAATGGTCGGGTTCAGGCAAGAGATGCCCAACAGCGACAAGCGCAAAGCACGCATTGAAGTGGCCGATGCGGCCATTGATCGCACCGCTGCGCAGCGGCAAGTCGAACGCCTGAAGGTGCGCCAGTCCACGGCGTTGGCTTGGATCAACAGCTACTCGGTTGAGCGCAAAGATGTGCTGTTCCAGGACTTCTACAAAGAAAACCGCCTGCTGACCGATACCGTCCGGGCCCAGATTGCCGGTGGCCGCGCTCAGCCCGCCGACGCGGTGACGCCCAAACAGGAAGCGGCTCAGTTGGCGGAGCAGCAGGACGAGCTGATTGTCCAGAGAGCAAAGGCCCGAGCGGCCCTCAAACGCTGGATTGGCTCCGCCGGCAACGACAAACCGGTGGGCAGCTTGCCTGACTGGCCCGTCGATACCTCAAGTTACTCCCACAAGCTGCAACGTCATCCCGAGCTGGCAGCATTTGCGCCGATGACCCGCGAAGCCCAAGCCAAGGTTCGCGAAGCAGTATCTGAGAAGCAGTCGGACTGGAGCTGGGAAGTGGATTACCAGCGCCGTGGTCGTGAGTTTGGCGACATGGTCAGCGTGCAGTTTTCCTGGGATCTGCCGTTGTTTCCTGACTCTCGCCAGAATCCCAAAATCGCCGCTAAACAGTCTGAACTCAGCCAGCTTGAGGCGGAGCGCGAAGCGCTGTCGCGCGAGCACACACAGCAACTGGAGAACGAACTGGCTGACTATGAGCGCCTGAATCGTGCCGTGCGCAGAAACCAGCAAAGCCTATTGCCGCTGGCCAGGGAAAAGGTCGACCTCAGCCTGGCCAGCTACCGCGCCGGCAAAGGCGATTTGAGCGCCGTGGTTGCCGCTCGACGTGAACTCATCGAGGCCCGTCTCAAACAGATCGACGTAGAAGAGCAACGAGCGCTGAGCAGTGCTCGTCTGTATTTTGCTTATGGGGAACCCAGCCAATGACCCTTGAAAAAGGCAACGCAGCCTTGTTGATCGCCATCTCGCTGGCATTGGGTGTAGCGGGTGGTTACTGGTTCGCTCAGCAGCGCATGGACGAAGTCACCGATACCGCCTCGCCGCAGAGCGCTAGTTCACCCGCTGAGCGCAAAGCGCTGTATTGGTACGACCCCATGTACCCGCAACAAAAGTTCGATAAGCCGGGTAAATCCCCGTTCATGGACATGCAATTGGTCCCCCAATACGCCAGCGCAGCGGGGGACAGTGCGGCCGTCACCATCGATCCAGGTCTCACCCAGAATCTCGGTCTGCGTGTTGCAACAGTCACCCGTGGAACCTTCGACTCCAGCCTCGATGTGACGGGTGTATTGGCATTCAACGAGCGCGATGTTGCGGTGATTCAGGCGCGCACCAGCGGTTTCGTGGAGCGGGTCTATGCCCATGCCCCGGGTGATGTGCTCAAAGCCAATGCGGCGTTGGCGGATATCCTGGTGCCAGAGTGGGCTGCTGCGCAAACAGAGTTCCTTGCCCTCAAGCGCAGCGGGGATGCTGAGTTGTTGGTTGCTGCCCGTCAGCGCCTGCGGCTGACAGGTATGCCGGCAGCACTGATTGCTCAGGTGGAGCGGGGCGGTAAGGTTCAGCCGTACCTGACGCTCACCAGCCCCATTGCCGGTGTTCTGCAAGAGTTGAACGTTCGCGCCGGTATGACCGTGGCGACTGGCGATACTCTTGCGCGCGTCAATGGCTTGAGTAGCGTCTGGTTAGCCGTGGCTATTGCGGAGTCGGACGCCGGATCAATCACCGTGGGGCAGGCGGTTGAAGCGCGACTGCCAGCCTTCCCGGGGACAACGCTCAGTGGCAAGGTCAGCGCGATTTTGCCCGAGACCAATCCGGACAGCCGCACCCTGCGTGCGCGTGTGGAACTGCCCAATGCGGACGGGCGCCTCAGGCCGGGCTTGACGGCGCAGGTACGCCTGAACCGCTCCACTGGGCAACGTGTGTTGTGGGTGCCGAGCGAGGCCGTTATCCGCACTGGCCGACGTGCCTTGGTGATGCTCGCCGAAGATGCCGGCCGCTACCGTCCCGTCGAGGTGCAACTCGGGCCGGAGAGCGATGGAAAGACGGTGATAGTGAAAGGTCTGGAAGAAGGCCAGAAGGTGGTTACGTCTGGCCAGTTCCTGCTCGACTCTGAGGCGAGTCTCAAGGGCATAGTTGCCCGTTCAGAGGATGAGACCGACGATGGCGTGCGTGCCGAACGCCTGGAACAATCCGGGAGCCAGCCATGATCGCCGCACTGATTCGTTGGTCGGTGGCCAACCGATTGTTGGTGCTGCTGGCGACGCTGTTCGTCACGGCGTGGGGCATCTGGTCGGTACAAAGCACGCCGATTGATGCGCTACCCGACCTCTCCGATGTGCAGGTGATTATCCGCACCCCTTATGCCGGACAAGCGCCGCAGATTGTCGAGAATCAGGTGACCTATCCGTTGGCCACCACCATGCTCTCGGTGCCGGGCGCCAAGACCGTGCGTGGTTATTCCTTCTTCGGCGACAGCTTCGTTTATGTGCTGTTCGAAGACGGGACTGACCTGTACTGGGCGCGCTCGCGGGTGCTGGAATACTTGAGCCAAATACAAAGTCGATTGCCGGCCAGCGCCAAACCGGCGTTGGGGCCGGACGCGACGGGAGTAGGCTGGATCTATCAATACGCACTGGTGGATCGCAGCGGTGGACATGACCTGGCGCAGTTGCGCGCCCTTCAAGACTGGTTCCTCAAGTTCGAACTCAAGACTCTACCCAACGTAGCGGAAGTGGCCACTGTGGGTGGCATGGTCAAGCAATATCAGGTGCAACTGGATCCGCTGAAAATGGCCAGCCTCGGCATCACTCAGGCACAGGTAACCGAGGCTATCGGCAAGGCCAATCAGGAAACCGGTGGCGCGGTGCTGGAGATGGCCGAGACCGAGTTCATCGTGCGGGCTTCCGGCTACCTGAAGACGCTCAATGACTTCCGCTCGATCCCGCTCAAGTTGGCAGCGGGCGGTGTGCCGGTGACCCTGGGTGATGTCGCCACGATCCAGTTGGGACCGGAAATGCGGCGTGGCATTACTGAACTCGACGGCGAAGGCGAGACCGTCGGCGGCGTGGTGATTCTGCGCAGCGGCAAGAATGCGCGCGAGACCATTGCTGCGGTCAAGGCCAAGCTCGATGAACTGAAAAGCAGTTTGCCGGCGGGTGTGGAAATCGTCGCCACCTACGACCGCAGCAAACTGATCGACCGCGCGGTGAAAAATCTCAGCCACAAACTGATTGAAGAGTTCATCGTCGTCGCATTGGTCTGCGGGATCTTCCTCTGGCATTTGCGCTCATCCCTGGTGGCGATCATCTCCCTGCCTGTGGGTGTCTTGATTGCCTTCATCGTCATGCGTTACCAGGGGATCAACGCCAACATCATGTCCTTGGGCGGGATTGCCATCGCCATTGGCGCCATGGTCGATGCTGCCGTGGTGATGATCGAGAACGCGCACAAGAAGATCGAGGCTTGGCACGCGGCCCATCCTGGAGAGGAGTTGAAGGGGGAGCGTCACTGGCATGTGGTGACCGACGCGGCGGCAGAAGTCGGTCCGGCACTGTTTTTCTGTTTGCTGATCATCACCTTGTCGTTCATTCCGGTGTTCACGCTGGAGGCGCAGGAAGGGCGATTGTTCGGCCCATTGGCGTTCACCAAGACTTACGCCATGGCCGCAGCAGCGGGATTGTCCGTAACCCTGGTGCCCGTGCTGATGGGCTACTGGATTCGCGGGCGAATTCCTACTGAGCATCAGAACCCATTGAACCGCTGGTTGATTCGGCTCTATCAACCAGCCCTGGATGCGGTGTTGCGTCGTCCCAAAGTCACTCTGCTGGTGGCGCTATTGGTTTTTCTCAGCACCCTATGGCCACTGTCGCGCCTGGGCGGCGAGTTTCTGCCACCGCTGGACGAGGGCGATCTGCTCTATATGCCTTCTGCTCTGCCGGGATTGTCGGCGCAGAAAGCCGCGCAACTGCTGCAACAGACTGACCGTCTGATCAAGACCGTGCCTGAAGTCGAGCACGTCTTCGGTAAAGCGGGGCGCGCTGAAACCGCCACCGACCCTGCGCCGCTGGAGATGTTCGAAACCACCATCCAGTTCAAACCGCATGAGCAATGGCGTCCAGGCATGACCCCGGCAAAGTTGGTCGAAGAACTGGACCGAGTGGTACGGGTCCCCGGGCTGACCAATATCTGGATACCGCCGATCCGCAACCGTATCGACATGCTGGCCACCGGCATCAAGAGTCCCATCGGCGTGAAAGTTGCCGGCACCCACCTGACGCAAATCGATGCCGTGACTCAGGCAGTCGAGCGTGTGGCCAAGGGGGTGCCCGGTGTCAGTTCGGCGCTGGCCGAGCGACTGACGGGGGGGCGCTATATCGATGTGGATATCGACCGCAAGGCCGCTGGCCGCTACGGACTGAATATCGCCGATGTGCAGTCCATCGTGGCGGGCGCTATCGGTGGTGAAAACGTCGGAGAGACCATTGAAGGGCTCGCACGTTTCCCGATCAACGTGCGTTATCCACGAGAGTGGCGTGACTCGCTCACGGCCCTGGAGCAATTGCCGATTTATACACCGTCGGGTAGCCAGATCACCCTTGGCACAGTGGCGAAAGTCAAAGTCACCGACGGACCACCGATGCTCAAAAGCGAGAATGCTCGGCCGTCGGGCTGGGTATACATCGATGTGCGTGACCGCGACATTGCCTCGGTGGTCGCTGACCTGCGCCGGGTCGTCAACGAGCAGGTCAAGTTACAGCCAGGCATGAGCCTGAGCTATTCGGGACAGTTCGAATTTCTCGAAAGAGCCAACGCACGCCTCAAACTGGTGGTGCCCGCCACGCTGCTGATTATCTTTGTGCTGCTCTATCTGACGTTTTCGCGGTTCGATGAGGCCCTACTGATCATGGCCACGCTGCCGTTCGCACTGACTGGCGGAGCATGGTTCCTCTATCTGTTGGGCTACAACCTGTCGGTCGCCACCGGCGTTGGTTTTATCGCTCTGGCCGGTGTTTCCGCCGAATTTGGCGTGATCATGTTGCTCTATCTGAAGAACGCCTGGGCCGAGCGTGAACGCCTCGGCGACAACACTGAACGCGGACTGATGGCGGCGATTTGTGAAGGCGCTGTGCAACGCGTCCGACCCAAGGCCATGACCGTGGCGGTGATCATCGCCGGTCTGCTACCGATCCTTTTGGGTAGCGGCACCGGCAGCGAAGTCATGAGCCGCATCGCCGCGCCCATGGTTGGCGGCATGATCACGGCGCCGTTGCTGTCGTTGTTTGTGATTCCGGCAGCGTATCGGCTGATGCGTCGCCCCTCGTCTTGAGCACTAAAACCTGGAATACCGTCTACATTCCTATAAGCATTCCCTTTCTGAGAGGACGTCATGTTTAAAACTCGATTTCTCGTAGCGTCTGTTACTTGTTTTGCTTTGGCTGTGGGCTCAGTGATGGCGCTGGCTGATCCAGGCAACGGCAACGGCAACGGCAAAGGTCAAGGGAACGGAAAGGGCGGGCCCCAGAACAATCAGGCACACGGCAATCAGGGAGGTAAAGGCAAAGGTTCCAGCTCGGACAATTGGGGGCGTGCGCCTGTTATCGATCGTGGCGGAGTCTTGGGGGTACTCAATGGCTACCCGAACTACTGGAATCCTGGTCCCTCGCTACCACCGGGAATACAGAAGAACCTGGCCAGAGGGAAGCCGCTCCCTCCAGGCATCGCCAAGAAACTGGACGGTCGGTTACTGGGCAGGCTTCCCCATTACGACGGTTATGAATGGCAGCAGGCGGGTACGGACTTGATACTGGTTGCCATTGCTACCGGCTTGATTTACGAGGTGCTTAACGGTGCTTTTGATTAGCGTTCGAAGGGCTCTCAAGATTTCATTTAGCGCATATGCAGAATGATCGGGCTGCTGCTGGCCGGATCGGTGTGTTCACGCAGCTTGCTCACCGCCTGTGCATCAACAGCGCTGCCCTGATTGCCCCAGCTGCTGCGCATGAATGTCAGGACTTCGGCAATCTGCTGATCCGACAACTGTTCACGAAATGCGGGCATGCGATAGGCGTCCGGCACACCGGCAGCGACCACACGCTGCGCACCATTGAGGGTGATGTTGATCGCCGAGGCGCTCTCTTTGGACAGTGCAGAGGTCGCGCCCGCCAGCGGCGGCATCCATTCAGGCTGGCCCTTGCCGTCCAGGCCGTGGCACGAGGCACAACTCGTCACGTAGGTGTGGACACCCGGTGAGTCCGGACGCGTCGCTGCCGAAACCTCTTGGTACTGCCATGGCTCTCCGTCGCGTTGGCGGTCCCCGGGCAACGACTTGAGATAGCGGGCAATGGCCGTCAGATCTTCATCAGTCATGAACTGCGTGGAGTTGTTGAACGCCTCGGTCATAGAGCCGTAGACCACCGCGTGTTTGTTGCGACCGGTCTTGAGGAATTGCACGATTTCGGGCTCGCTCCATCGGGCCAGGCCCGTGTTGTGATCATCACGCAGACTCGGCGCGTACCAGCCATCCAGCAAAGCCCCCGCGAGGAACGGCGTACCGGATTCATCGAGTGCTTTTTCGTTGAACGCCAGACCGCGCGGCGTATGACAACTGCCGCAGTGTCCTGCGCCCTGAACGAGGTAAGCGCCGCGGTTCCACAGCTCATCCTGCGACGGTTTGGTCACGTAGGGCTCGGCGTCGACAAACACACCGTTCCACACTGCAATAGGCCAGCGCAGGTTCAGCGGCCAGGGAATTGAACTCTGGATGTTCGCCTGTTTGACCGGCGTCACGCCTTTCATGAAGAACGCGTACAGCGCACGCACATCGTCGTCACTGAGCTTGGCGTAAGACGGGTAGGGCATCGCCGGATACAGACGGCGACTGTCGGGTGCCACGCCCTGGCGCACGGCACGGTCGAAGTCCGCCAGGCTGTAATGGCCGATGCCTGTTTCTGTGTCCGGTGTGATATTGGTCGCGTGGATCGCTCCCAGCGGTGTGGCCATTTCCAGGCCGCCGGCGAACGGTGGTCCGCCCGGCACGCTGTGGCAAGCCACGCAGTCGCTGAGCCTGGCGACATATTCGCCACGAGCCACCAGCGCCGGGTCGATGTTGGCCACAGTGATCTGTTGGCTTTGAAGAGGCGAGGCGGGCTCGCGGGTCACATACCAGGCCAGCAGGCCTGCCGCGACCAGGCACGGCACCGCCAGCCAGCCTGCGGTTCTAACGAATCGGCTGTTATTCATGGACGCTCCGGCGCTGATCAAGTGAAGGTGTGTCGGCTCATGGGTAGGCTGCGAACCCGTTGTCCCGTCAGCGTCGCCACCGCATTGGCGACGGCCGGCGCGACGGCGGGCAACGGCGGTTCGCCGATGCCGCCCATTTTTTCCCCACTCTCGACGACACGAACGTGTACCCGTGCCATCCGCGCAGGCGGCAGGATCGGATACAAGTCGTAGTTGCGAGCCCGAGGCTTGCCGTCAATCCAGACTGCCTCCTCGACCAGCGTCTGAGACAATCCCAGCGCCACGGCGCCATTGACTTGAGCCTCGACAATCGCGGGATTGACGATGCTGCCGGGGTCAATTGCCTGCCAGATGTCGTGCACCTTGACCTGTCCGTTCTCGATGGACACCTCGGCGATCACGGCCGTTTCTGTACCGAACGGTGAAGCCATCGCCACGCCTCGCGCACGTCGGGTGCCGTCCTCGGCAGTAAACGGCCCGCGCTTCCAGCCTCCCGACAGCTCACCCACCGCCTGCAACAGAGTGGTCAGTCGCTTGTTGTCACGCAGCAAATGCAGGCGCAGTTCGAACGGGTCCTTGGCGCCCTTGTCGGCCAACTCATCAAGGAACGATTCATAGAAGAAGTCGTTGAGGGAATTGCCCACCGAACGCCAGTAACCCAACATCGCCGGACCTTTGACATAGATCTGTGCGATCCGCTTGTTGGCTATCGCATAGGACTTGCCCGACAACCCTTCAAGCGCTGTGGGGTCGAGTTTTTCACCCTGTTTGCCGGCGATGGCTTCGGAGGGCCCTTCAGTGGCACTGATCGCTTCGATTGCCAGCGGCCAGCCATCGTTATCCAGAGCGGCCCGGAAATTCACCGCAGCAACGGGGCGGAGCACGTCACGCAGGAACTCCTCCTCCCGACTCCAGATCAGCTTGACCGGGCGGCCAACTGCCTTGGACAGCTCGATCGCCTGCGGATAGGGGCTGGCCGAGTCGTACAGGAAGTGCCGACCGAAAAATCCACCCAGCAGTGGCGAATGCAATGTGATGCGAGACGGATCCAGACCCGTGCGTTTGGCGATGTCCGCACGGAACATGTCCGGCGCCTGATTAGGCAGCCAGACCTCCAGCGAACCGTCCGGATTGAATCTGGCCAGCGCAGAAGGCGGTTCCAACTGCCCGTGGTTCAGGTACTGGTTGTGGTAAGTGGCGTCGATTCGAGTCTTGGCATCAGCAAGAACCGACGCAACGTTGCCTTCATTTTCGTCATCCCTGGCAGGACTCTTATCTTCAGCGAGTCGCTTGAGCCAGTCATCACTGGAAAAGTCTGCGGGCATTGGCCGCACTTTGCTGTCGGCCGTTGGCTCTTGCCAGTCGACCTGAATCGCTTCCACCGCACGTTTTGCGTGCCACCAACGCTCGGCGACCACTGCCACGGCACCCGGCAGACGATGCACGGAATGAACGCCTTTCATCGCCTTGACCTGAGCTTCGTTGCGTAGATTACCCACCGTCATGCCCAGGCGTGGGGCATGCTGAACGGCGGCGTGCAGCATGTCGTCGACCTTCAGATCGATGCTGTAGAGCGCCTTGCCAGTGGACTTGTCATAGGCATCGAGGCGCTTGACCGGTTTGCCGATCCAGCGGAACTGGCTCGGATCCCGTAGTTGCACGGAGGCAGGATCGGGAACCGGCAGATCCATCGCACGCTCGGCCAATTCACCGTACGCCAGCGAGCGGCCCGACGCGGCATGCACCACTTTGCCAGGTTCGGTGGTCAGTTCGCCGACCGGCACCCCAAGTTTTACTGCGCCCGCCTGCAACAGCATGGCGCGGGCAAGTGCGCCGAGGCGACGCATGACCGGGTAACTCATGCGTACCGACATGCTGCCGCCGGTGACACGCATGCCGTTCTCCATGACCACAAAAGCCTCGCCGGGTGGAGCGGCTTCGACGAGGAAGGTCGCCGGGTCGGCATCCAGCTCTTCACCGACGATCTGCGCCATTGCGGTGAACGTACCTTGCCCGCCTTCCATGAACGGGCACAGCAGACGCACCCGGTTGTCCGGGCGGATCTCCAGAAACGCCGGCACCTGCGTGCCACGTTCGGTAGTCGCCGCCGCCGCTTGCACGCGTGTCGAACCCAGCGGCAGGCCGAAGCCGAGGACCAGTGCGCCCACGGCGGTGCCGGTCAGAAAACGTCTGCGCGAGACATTGACCGGATCGTGCAGAGGGAATGTCGAGATCTCTTGGGAAGGGTCGATACGTACGTTCATCACACGCCTCCCTTACCGGCAAGCTCATGCATCGCCGCATGAATGGCGTTGTAAGTACCGCAGCGGCACAGATTGACCATGGCGGCCTCGATCTGCGCATCGCTCGGGTTGGGGTTTTGTTTGAGCAGTGCCGTGGCTGCCATCACCTGTCCGGACTGGCAGTAACCGCATTGGGCGACCTGAAGATCGACCCACGTGGAGACGACCCGCTTGCCCACTTCATCCGCCTCGATGGCCTCAATGGTGGTGACCTCCCGGCCGACCACACCGGCCACCGGCGTGACGCACGAACGCACCACATTGCCGTCCACCAGCACCGAGCAGGCGCCGCATTGCGCCAGTCCGCAGCCGTACTTGGTGCCGGTCATGCCCAGATCATCGCGGATCACCCACAGCAAGGGTGTATCGGCGTCGGCATCGACCTGATAGGTCTTCTGGTTTATTCGTAGTTCCATGGCTCACCCGCTTGATCATCGGTTGACTTGCATTGTTATAAGCAGTGAAACGCGGCGAGGCGTATCACCGGCAAAGCTGGTTTTTCGTTCAATTTGCCGCGTTGTCGAGCGCTTCTGCTTCCAATGGCTGTCCCCGCAGCAGCGCAATGTCACGACTGGGCGCGGTACCGAACAGACGGCCATATTCACGGCTGAACTGCGAAGGGCTTTCATACCCGACAGCAAACGCCGCCCGCGATACGTCGAGGCGCTCTACCAGCATCAGCCGGCGGGCCTCGTTCAGACGCAGCCATTTTTGGTACTGCAGCGGGCTCATGCCGGTGAGATGGCGGAAATGATGGTGAAAGGTGGGAGGACTCATCTGCACCCGCGCCGCCAGTTCGTCGATGCGCAGCGCAGCGGTGTAGTTGACCTTGAGCCAGTCGATGGCTTTGGCGATGCGATAACCCTGGCCATCGACGGCAGTAATTTGCCGCAGCCGCGCCCCTTGATCGGTATTGAGCAGTCGAAAGTGGATTTCTCGCAGAACCAGCGGCGCCAGCACCGGGATCGCCTCGGGCTCATCGAGTAATGCCAGCAGTCGATCGAGCGCGCCTTCCAGAGCGGACGACATGTTGCCAATGCCAGCACCCGTCCTCGTAGATTGATGCCGCTTCGCGGGCAAGCCGCTCTTGGTGATGACCTCGGCGAGCATGCTGACATCCAATTTTAGTACGAGGCCGACACAGGGCTGTTCCGGGCTGGCAAGAAGCACTTCGGAGTTGGCTGGCAGATCCAGTGACGTGACCAGAAAACGCGAATGGTCGTAGCTGTAACCCTGACCACCGACCCACAGCCGTTTTTCACCACGTCCTACCAGAATCAGGCTCGGCTCGATCATGCACACGGCAGGGGGCGCCGGCTGGTCGCGACGAAACAGCGACAGACCGGGAATAGCTGTCGAGAAGTCGCCCGGTACGCTCACGCGAGGGCCAATGTTCAACGCCAAAGGTGACTCGTGGCGCTGGGGATAGGGATCATGGTGGGTCACTCCTGTTGACCGAACTCTAATCCGCGCAACAAACGTTTCCTATCCACCACGGTGCATCCCCATAGGATTAGGCAAGCATTCAAGAGGAATGCACTAGGGCACGGGCCGATCGACGGGGAGAATGTTTCGATCTGTTACAGGGACGTGCCCATGCGGGCTACTCACGTTTGAACCGCTTGACTACGCCAATTGCAGCGAACCATGCCCATTGGCCGCAATCAACCAGCAGACGCTTCATTAAATGGGCGCACTGGCCGAGGCGGTAGCGTACAGCCCGCAGAATGAGACGTCTGTCAGCTGCGGGTCGCGCATCAATCAGGCATAGCTTGGTGGTGGATAGAGCCACTTTTGCTCCGATCGCTAAAGCAACGGCGAGGAAATACATCCAACGATGATTCTTGGCTTTGTCATGTTGGCTTACCAGTGCCGACAACTGCTTCAAGTATGGTTTGGCCGCGGCCAGCCCGGGGATGATGCACTCGCTGGCCAAGGCCACTGTGTGGCTGCTGATACCCATGTCCACAACACCCGGTGGACCATCAGGTCTGGCTGAGCAATAGTGGTAAGGCGCGTACTCACAGGTGCTTGACAGCGGCGATGATCGCGAGAAATCACTGGAAAAGTACTTCGCGGGACACAAACGTTGATTGTATTCGGCGATCTCTTTGCGAATGGCGCTCACATCATCATCGCTTACGGTCCGGCGACTCGCGGAGTAAAACCCTTTGGATTCATCGGGTGCGAATTGGATAAAGTAGCCGGCTTCGCCTTCCTTGATGTGTGTGAAGGTCCTCTGCGAATCGCGGCTCCACTGGCACGACCGAAGGTCATCCAGGCCATTGGTCTTACAGTAGTCGTCGTAGCGTCTGATTTGGTTCAACAAGTAACCGCTGGCGTCCTGGATGTTCACCGTTGCCTCCTTTAGTAATGCGGTGTCTTCGTTGGCGCCGTTGTCCGCCACGAAAAACACCGCTGCTACCAAGGCCAGCGGGAACCAGAAGTGATCGTAGATCTGGCGAAAGCGTTCAGTGAGGTTGAGGTTGTCATAGAACAGAATCATGACGCCCCATCCGGTGATAGCGCATAGCATCAATAGGGGAATTAGCCCGACCTCGCTGCCCAGGTTACCCACACCATTAATGGCGTAACGGGTGGGCAGGTAATTGATGATTGGAAACAGGCCCAGGCAATTCAATGCACCCGGCAGGAACAGGAGTGCGAAGAAGATGAGCAGGCCCCACTTCTTGCCCACCGTATAGGCCGCCGCTGAGAGTAAGGGAATTAGCAGCAGTGACAGCATCACCAGATAGCCCAGCGTGATCACCATTGCTTGATCGGGCGACCAGTAGCTTGCGATGATTTTTCCAGCTTCGTCACGCTCGGTGAAGCTCGATGACACGATGCCCAGACCTTCCAGATTCTGGTGCAAGTTGTAGGCGGCGCCATGTAAGAATTTAAAATAAGGGTGGAAGAAACTCGCGATGGAAAGTGACATCAATCTGAATCCTTGATTTCTCGGGTCATTCCTTGATTAAAGACGCGCTGAATGTGAAACACCGAACCTGCTGAAATACGTCAATCAGCGACGAGAACCAAGTTACCAACGGGCTTCCAAGCGCACAAGCCGGCGGATTCTGGCGTGGTCGTAGGCAACGACGCAAGGTCTTGTAGTCTGGATGGCGTAACGCGAGGTGGCGTTTAAACACCAGTCCAAATAAGGTTAAACGCACCTGCCAAACCACCAGCGAGAATTGCAGAGTTCCACCTGGTCGCTGCTCCAAATATGCATTCCCCACAGGAATGCACCACATAAAATCAATGCATTTTTCTTATCCGATTCCCCGACGTACCTTGCTGCAAAGACAAGGAGAATCGCCCATTGAACTCATCCACTCCCAACCTCGCCACCGATAAATTCGACACCTCCCGCGCCAGCGAATACGCCAGGCAAAGCCGCATCGCATTGGCTGGTTACGATGCCTGTCACGATCTCGCGGCGTGCATGTTGGCCGCGAGTCTCGGCCACTCGCCGTCGGCCAAAGTGCTGGTCGTCGGCGCTGGCGGTACGGCGCAGGAAATCATCGCAATGGCTACGCTGGAGCCGTCAGGCCTTAATGCATGAGGCGGGGTTTGGCGAGGCTACGCGGTTTTTTAGCAGCCTGTTTTGGGGGGGCGAGGCTGACGTGTAGAACGGTCTGAACGGAAGCCGTTGGTGTTATCCTTCCGCCGCCGCGCGTGGCGAGGATCCGTCTTATCAGCGCTGAGTTGTGGATTCGTCTTGCAGTTGGACACAATTTCAGGACGGGATTTTCAAGGAAGAACAAGGATGATTCATGAGCGAAAAGGCAAACGCACCCATCCCCGTTATACCCAAACACCCCCCGGATAAATGGAACCGCGACGAGTCTGCTAGCAGGCGCGTTATAGTCGTTATTACGCGCTCCATGAGATCGTTGTGTCGTGTTCTTTGGGAAGTTGTTAAATACCTGGCTGGAGTTTTAATAAAACTCGTGCTGGGTATCGCTGCAATTGTGAGTTTTGTTGTGGTTCTTATCTACGTAACGGCTGATTCGACGAGCTCCAATATGGTGCCTCGGCTAAATACTCTGGTCGCCACTGCCGTTGATTATAAGGTTGCTTATTTTCAGGATCAGGACTGGTGTGAAGCTCTGCTTGCCGAGGTGGGTAACTATGCTACTTCGCCTGCCTCTACTTGCGGCGATGGCGACAAAGCCAAACCCTTCGACGGGCACGGAAGCGAGATTTTTACCAAGATCAAAGATGCAGCGAAAAAGGCCAGCATAACTCCCATTAGAATCAGTGTGCGGTCCGAGAAAGGCATTGTGTCGTTCGCGAAAGTCGATCTTTCGTGCTTTTACTGTTATGCCTCCTATATCTATTCACCGAAGACTGCATACCAGCCCGATAAGGCGGAAAAAGCCAGTGTCACTGATATGAGTGGGGGTTGGTACTATGTAGATGCAGGTATTTGATCGTTCCGCTTAGCACAGATGGAGCTGGGCTTTAAAAGCTATTGAATTGTTGTGTTAGTTGTTCAGAAAATGAGGAATGAAAAATATGAAGCTTGCAGCTGGGATGCAAAATTTTTTGTTATGGATTTTTATTCTTCTGTTTATAGTTACCACCGATACCTTGATTTATCTCTCAACGTTGCTGGATTTTAATGATGCCCCGCAGCTTATATTTGTCTTCAGTTTGTATCTCCTTGTTTACCTCGGGGCTTTGTTTCTAATGGTGGCAGCGTGGAACTCTTTACATAAGCTTCTTGCGGTAAAACCGTTGCCCGCTCAGAAAATCAAGCTCACTTATGAGTTGACATTTGAAGAGCATGAAAAAATCAGAGCATTTTTGAGCGAAATCAGAAACTGAAAGCGCGGCACCGGTGGCAGCGTTTTCTCATATTCAAGAACCGCGCGCGAAGAGGCCGCCTCTCAAGTGATTCTCACACCTGCGCTTTGGCGCCCGCCTTGATAGCTGACTTGCGATACGTCAGCAATACGATGCCGGTGACCACAATCACCCCGCCCAGAACCTGCCCGGTACTGAGCATTTGATCCAGCACAATCCAGCCCATCAACAACGTGGCCAATGGCTCGATATTCATGACTGGCGCGTTGCGGGGCATGTCCAGCCGAGGCACGGAAATAAACAGCACGATAAAACCGGTGCCGTACAGCACGACAAGGGTGGCGAGGGCCAGCCATCCGGTCGAGGTTGCGGGCAGGTTCAGTCCGCTTGGAAAAGCGCCTGTCAGTCCCGCCAGATTAATGCTGCTGAAGACGATAAAAATGGTCAGCAGACTGCGTGCCGAGCCACGCACCTGAGACAACTTGTGATCGGTAATCCAAAGCGCACAGGCGAACACGCTGGCGGCGCAGAACGCCAGCGCGACGCCCAGCCACCATTCCGGGCCGACGCTGGTCGTCGACGAAAGACGTCCGGGCACGTCCAGCACAAACACCAGCCCCACCAGAATCAAACCCATCAACGAAGCAGTGCGTGCGGTCGGTCTCGGGCCACCCATCGCCCAGGTGAGCAACGCCAGCAGGATGGGAAAGACGTTGGCCACCAGCAGCGCCAGCGCCACCGGGACGCGAGCGACGGCGGAATACAGGCACAGGCTTTGCGCGGTAATCAGCAGCCCCAGCAGTAATTGCCAGCGCCAGGCACCCGCCGGCAGACGCAGACTTTGTCGTTGCCACAGCACCAGGATGGCGAGCACCAGCAAGGTCCCGCCCGAACGCAGCAAAATCGCCAGCAACACCCCCGCGCCATTATCAAAAGCCACCCGCGCCGCCACATGGTTACCGGCGAACGCACAGCCCATGCACAGCAGAATGATCACGGCGAGATGGCGGGGGAAAAGTGTTGGTGCGGATTGCGCGAGGGTAGGGCGGGGCATGATAGATCTCGAACTGTGCTCGGCCATCCGAGATGGCGTGCGGGTTTTTTCTTATGTTGTCGTACAACTTGGTCGATTTGTACCGTATTAGGGTAGGTCGGGCAAGAGGGTTTGGGAGGACTATAGGTTTCAGTGTCTGGCTTCAGGGGAGTTATTGGGTGTTGGGGTAAAAGACCGAGAGATCGTATGACCTTAGTTGGATCGCCAGATCAGAGCACCTGCACGACGAAATCCGCCTATCGATCACGGTCAAAAATCCCCACACCTGTTGTTGCGAGCGATTATTTGGTTTGCACAGGAGGGTTTCAGAAGAGGGCGCGCGAACGGCTGACAAGAAGCGGTAGCGAAACAGAAGTGGGGGACTGAAATCTCAAACCCCAGAAACGACAAAGCCCTGAATAATCAGGGCTTTGTCGTATCAAATATGGCGGAGGCGATGGGATTCGAACTCATGGACCTGTTACAGTCGACGGTTTTCAAGACCGATATGCAAAGCCAATGAAACCGTGGCCTGTAGCCGCTTTTCGTTACAATACGTTTATTTTTTGACACCTCTACAGCCCGCATTCTACAAGGGGCGGATTTTGAGTTTTGTAACGGTTTTTGGGGCTATTTTGATGGCTTGGCAATGGCGCCAATTCGTCGATAGACGCGCTCGGTAATGTCTCCTTTGGTGTGCCCCAAGAGTAGGCTCGCATCGCCGACGTCGAGGATTTCCGACGCCGCTTTCGGCCTGATGTCTCTGAACTGGAAGCCTCCGATTTTCTCCGCCAGCTGAACATCGCCTTTTTCTTCAGCTTCTTTCTTGGCCCTTTCTCTGGCGTCGTCCCATCGATCGCGAAGCATCTTCGCGGTCATCCGCTTGCCGCGTGCGCTCACGATCAAATAGCTGCAAATGTGCTGAGCATTGCGCTCGGCCATTTTCCCGATCAACAGGCCCAGGCTGTTTGGCTCATCACCGTCAGTCATCTGGATACGCAGCTTTTTGTGTGTCTTGTTTTGCTGAACTCCCAAGTAATTTCCCTCAACGTCGTCCTTTCTCATAACCAGAACATCTGCCGGTCGCTGCCCGGTCAGATAGGCCAAGTCCATCGCGTCTTTCAGCTCTTGAGCTGCCTTCATGTAAACAGCATCCCAAACCACATCATTTGCGTAATAGTCCCTCGGCGTTTCCTTGTTTTTGCGCACCCCTTGGCAGGGGTTTTCTTGGGTCGTCAGTCCCCATTCCCGAGCAATGTTGAACACGTGGGATAGGGTGGCAATCTCGCGATTCGCGCGAACCTTGGCGGTCCGCGCGTCGCGGTACCCGGCGATAGTTGCTGGGGTGATTGAGTCGATGGGAGCGCTGTCGAACATCGGCCGAAGCTGCTTTATCTCCGCCAAATTGTCCTTCTGCGTCCGCGCCGCTTTCTTCGATACGATGTCGCGGATATATCGGTCGAAGATGCCCTTCATCGTGCGCAAATCGAGCGGCTTTTCCTTAGCCTCAAGCTCTGCCCATTTGACCCTGGCCAAGTCCAGATCCTTGCCCAGCGGGATCGCCTTGCCTGTCATATCCAGATAGTAATAGGCGATCCAAACCTTTCCGCTTTTTCGTGTTCGCGTCCACTGGTACATCCGAGGCGGCAAGTTGCGTGTGTCGGCCTTGCGGGGGCGCATATCAATTCACTCGCGAGTAGTCAGGTGTCCATACCGGTGCAGCCGGCGGCGGGTTCGGATCGGCAATCGTAGGGCTGATCATGCCCAGCTTCATGCGGGCATACATGCGGCCCACCAGCGGGCGCTTGCCGCGGCTTTCGACGAACACCCACTGGCGATCAATCAGCCACCGGCGCTGGTAGGCACGGGCCTTGTAGCCGGTGAGTTCGGCCAGTTCCTCGTCGGAGAGGATTTCGGTTTCCATGAGGTATTGCTCCATGCCGCGCGTGGCGGCAGAAGGTGGTGGATATTGGGTGGTTGCGCTTGGGCTACAGTTGATTGATGCGCACCTGATGGGGAGTATTCGGATGTTCAACAAGTATCCCGAGCAAAAGCAAAGCCGGACGGTACTGGGGGCGCTCGGTGCCGCACTCCTGACGCTGGGGATTTTTCTGGTCATCATCGATGCGGTTGGTGGGTTTATTTTCGTCGTCGCGGGAGGCGGCCTTGTCATGCTGGCGTGGGTGGCGAGTGAGCGAACATTCGATCGAGTGCTGCGAGTGCTGAACTGGTTATGAGTGAGTGATTGCCCGCAGCACGGCCGCACGCGGGCAGGTTGTTGAGTTGGGTGATGTGTTACGGGTACTGGCGTTTAATGCGATCGGCGATGCCTTCGAGCTTTTCCGCCATGTATCGCATGTCATTGTTATCGCGGCGGGAGACGACGCCCGATCGCCTAACGTTGCGACCGTCAATGATCCAGGCTGCTAAGAGGATGATTGCGGATTCGAGCCGACGCCTAAGCCAGCCGGTGTGTGGGACAACCTTCATCTCCACGGCCCCCTGCACATCAGGGAGTTCACGTAGAGCGGGGCGAAGATCGTGGCGTCACCTCTGAGGCTTCTGGAATATCCTCGAATTTGTAAGTCTTGATGACGCGCTCTTCGACGCCAGAGACCTTGATAAATTTGGCCTCTTCAACCCAAGGGTAGGCGTCCGGCTCGGCATGCTTGCCGCCGCCGCTCATCTCACAAAAGGCGAGAGCACGACCATCGGGCAGGATGAAGGCCTTCACATCGACTTCGTAGTTTCGCTCCCAACTGTAGTGGCACCAAGACGGAACCCCGGGGGCGTCCACTGCGCTGTAACGCACCTCGTTCACCGCATCATCGTGCGAGCTCTCATCGTAAAGCTGATCCAGATCCTCGCCGGACATGGACGCCAAATCTTCAAGCGTAACGAGGCCATTTGGTGCATCGCCCAGGCTGTCGTACTTGTAGCCGAAAGCATCGATTCCGTGATGCATTACCAGCAGTTTGGCCATCTGGCTTGCAGTGAGCGTGTTCAGTGAGTGGTGAATGTTTGCATCGCGCATAGGGGTTCCTTGCCGCTATAGCGGCTGACTTGAATAAGAAGGGTTGATATATTTAGTGCTAAAATTGGCGGATTAATTAAGTAGAGATTTTTTATGATTTTCGGCGAGGATAGAAAAAAGATTCTTCGAATCGTTGACGAATTCAAAACTGAATCTGATCGGGGGTGCGCTGTACTCGTTTTATGCGTGCTCGAAGATTTGCTCATTGAAGTCGTGAGACATCGGCTTCCTCCATGCTCTGCTGATGAACTCCGAGCGCTGGCACCTTTTGGGCGACTGTCGGCCACAGTCAGCAACGCTTTTTTAATTGGCGCGATATCTCAACGTGAGCGTGATGAACTGAATCGGCTTATTAAAATTCGTAATAAATTCGCCCACAACGCTTTGGAAGGAATGAAGTTTCATCACCCTGATATTCGGGATATGTTTAAGAAGCTTGAACTGGCAGACGTTTTTAGCGAATTTAGTTCGCAAGTTCCAAGGGCTAGGTTTACGATCTCGGCTGTTATGATTTACTCATCTCTTTACAACTCTTTGGGCATAGTCGAGAAGCTTAAAGTTCTTGAAAGTCGAACGTATGTTCTTGAGTCCTTCTCCGACTTCGATGAGCAATGATTTATCGTAATCACCTCCAGAAGATGAAGGATCCGCTACAGTTCAGCGATCAGCCAACGGAGGTGGGTATGGAATGTTTTATCTGCGGCACTGAGTCGAGCGAAGTTCCATCAGCGGGCGACTACAAGCAGCTCGCTTGCCCAGAGTGTGGTGAGTACAAACTCTCAGGAACGGCGATAGCTCTTTTCAAAGAGCACAACTGGAAATTCAATATTGAATTCACGAGGCTCTGGCTTGAAACACAGCGAAAGGGCGGCACGATTCCATTGATCAGCTCGGAAAGGGCCGCAACTTTGATTTGAAGTCAGGCCGCTTCCGCTCGGCGTTCAGCAACACGCCACGGATCGTTGGCTCGAGCCAGTGCGGCCATCGGCGGCGGGCTGACGCTGTTGCCGCACATGTGCACCTGCTGGGTCTTGGTGAAAGGCTTACCGTCGGAGCCGTGGCTGATGATGTAGTCGGCGGGGAAGCCCTGAGCCTTGTACAGCTCGGCCGGTTGAAGCATCCGAAGGCAAATGTCGACGATCACGTAAGGCGTTCCCTTGATAGTGACGGTGACCAGGCCCAGCCGATCTTTGGTGGTGATGGTTGGCGCTGGCGCGTCGGCGGCGCTCATGTTCTCGGTGCCGTAGTAGCTGATCAGGAACGCGGCGACTCGCAGAGCACCGGCTTCAACCTCTGGCGATAGCTGGAACTCAACCAGCGAGCTCTTGCCGCCACCGCCTGCGGTTATCGTCGGCGCCGGTTCGTCCACACCCTGGCCAACGCTGGCGCCGAACTGGCGCTCCATGAAGGCGGTGACCAGCCCGTGATGAGTGCCGCCGGCGCTGATAGTGTGCAACGGGTCGGCGGTGTCCCGCGCATCGCAGTTGCCACGCAAGTGCACCAGGTTCGCCGTCACCAACTGCTGCTGGCTGCCGGTGTTGGTCACCGTGGTCATCGGATCCTCGATGCTCTTGGCTGCCGTCGTATTGAAGCCGCCATTCATCTGCGCCATGAACACTGTTGAGATGCCCATGGCGTGGGCAGCACCGGCAGGGCGCTGGTAGTTGCCGCCGCTGGTGATGGTCGGCAGCGGTTCGTCGAGCGCCTTGCCTTCATCCGCAAACCTGAACTTCACCAAGTGCGCGGCAGCGAGTGCGTGCTTCACACCACCGGCAACCACTGTTCCTAGCGGTTGATCTAATCCAGGCACTCGAGGCTCTTGGCCGGCTCGCTCGCCATAACCGGTTTGAATCAGGGTAGGACTGATCAGCGTCAGCTCGCCGCGATTGGCACAAGTGACTGTCGGCAGCGGGGCGTGGGGATCGTTGATGCGATCACTGCCCTGATGCGTTGCTGGCGCGATGATTGGGCTGGCCATGGCGAACGATCCGCCGCGCGGCCATGAAGTCACGGTTCGCAGCGGGTCGTGTGCCGACTGCACGCTTTCACCGGACCAGTTCGCGATCGGCACAATGAACGGGTCGGCCGCATCGATGACAAACTTCTTCATGCCCTTGGCGATTCGGCGAAGGGTGGCCGGTGCCAGCGGTTTTGGACGGTCGAAGATGCTTTTGCTCGGGATCGTCCAGTCAATGCACTCCGCGGCGGTGCGCCACTTCTTCTGGCCCTTTGCGGGATTCTTCGCGTGGGTTGGCTCAGGCCAGTTGATTGGCTGGCCATCGCAGCGGGCGATCATGAACAGGCGTTCGCGGCTGGTCGGCGCGCCGAAATCACAGGCCTTGATCACCTTCCATTCAACGACGTAGCCCATGACTTCCAGCAGTGCCACAAAGCGGCGCCATGTCTTGCCGCGCTGCTTCGGATCGGGAATCAGGAACTGCTGGCCGACCGGTACAACCTCACCAGGTGCGGCCACTTCGCCTCCGAGTTTCACCACCCGGCCGGTGTCCTTGTCGCGCTTGGCGATCAGTCTGCCCCACTGCAAAATCTGCTTAACGTTCTCGAGGCTGATCACGCGGGGGCGTTTCATGCCTGCCCACTTCAGGCCAATCCACGACAGGTTCCGGATCTCGCGTTTGCGCGGCTGTCCGCCGGCTGCCTGGCTGTGGTGCGTGCAGTCCGGCGACATGTGGAACCATCCAACGGCCTTGCCGCCGCACTCCGTGTCCGGATCCCCCTCGAACACGTCGGTGGTGTAATGCACGGCGCCCGGGTGATTCACGGTGTGCATGCTGATCGCCTGCGGGCTGTGGTTCTTCGCGACATTCACCGCGCGGCCAAGACCCATCTCCAGTCCGGTACCGGCGCCGCCGCCACCACCACCACAGAAGAAGTCGACAACGATCTCATCGTCCTGAGTGCTGAAGCCGAGTCCGTATTGAGTTTTGAAATCGAAGGGGTGTTTCTTCTGTTGTGCGGACATAGAGGATCCTCGCCGGTAAATTCAGCGTTTCATTTAGGAGTGGTGTGGATGGGTCAGGCGGTGCCGAAAAGGTCGAGCTGGTCTGATTCGGCTTGCTGTTCTTGCTGGCGGTTGATTTCGTGCTCGATTCGCGATCGGGCGATCGCCGCGTACTGCTCGTCGATCTCGCAGCCGATGAACTGGAAGCCTTCGCGCATCGCAGCCTTGCCGGTGCTGCCGCTACCCATGAATGGATCGAGCGCTACGCCGCCGGCCGGGGTCACCAGGCGCAGCAGGTAGGCCATCAGGTCAGTGGGCTTGACCGTAGGGTGGCTGTTGCCGTTTCGAGTACTCCACTCGGCCGTCTCGCAGTCGCGCATGGTTGCGTCCTTGGCGACAGCGGGAGCGTCTGAGCTGATAAGGCCTTCGTTTCGGTCTTTACGGCTGGTCTTGGCGCAGTAGAAGAACCGGGCGGCGCTTCCGCTATCGAGCCTTCGAGCGCCCGGTCTCATATGGAAGCCGACAACACCGGCGTTTTCGCTACCGGCACTGGCCTCGGTGCCGCGTCCTCTCTTCATGTTGCCGTAAACATTTTGTCCGGCGCGCTGGGTATCGCTGGTGCTGGCGGGTGCGAGTTGGCCGGGCGCATCTGGGAATGCAGCGAGTACTTCTTCGCTGCCGTCGTGGACCAGGTTTGCCGGCCATCGTCCGGCTGAATGGCCGCCGGCGATCGGGCCTCGCGCAGATCCACCCCCGGCGAAGTTGCCGCCCTTGATTGCTCCGTTGCTGATTCGCGCTGTGTCGTCTTGGGTTCCAACTCTGCACCGATCGATATTCAGTGCGCCCGTTCCGTGGGCGATGACGTTGGCGGCGACTGTTCCGGAGAAAGGTTTGCGAGCAACGGTGATTGGCTCGAGCGCAGGTTTTAATGCTGTACCCCAGCCAGCGTGCGAACCGCCGAGGTTGTGCGACTTCGGAAAGCCCGACCCGTATACCCAAGCAATCATGTCTCGGATCTCGAAGCCGGCATCCTCGATACGGACTGCCATTCGGTGCTGGGTGCGCGTCCCGGCGAAGGCCAGCAAGTGACCGCCTGGTTTGAGAACGCGCAAGCACTCAGCCCAGACCTCGGTCGTAGGAACGTCGTAGTCCCATTTCTTGCCCATGAAAGACAGGCCGTATGGCGGGTCGGAGACCACGCTGTCGACGCTGCAATCGGGCATCCGACGCAGCAACTCGAGGCAGTCGCCGACCAGGATCTGGTAAGAGGGTGGCATAGGGGATCCTCGCCGGCTGGCGTGATTCGTAAATTGGGATGATGATTTGCACTCAGCGAAATCAAACGGTGATTGCGATGAGTACGAAAACCGATGTGGAAGCGGTGCGCCTGATCGGCGATGAGGTTGTCCGTCTACTCAGCCTTCCTGATGAAAGGCTTGAGGTTGAGGTGCGCCATGGGCTTAAGCTGATCGCCGAACTGGCGCGGTGGCGAGACCTGGCCGGCTTATCCAGCGCAGAGCCTGCTGGCACAGTTCGTTGAAGTGGGGTATTTGTGTTCGGCCCGGCATGGAGCCGGATCAAGGAGAATTGATATGGCTTATTGGGACTCTTACGGCTATCCAGAGAACGAACCGAAAGTCTGGATCACGTTCGGCACGCAAAAGGACGGTCCGCCACAAGTAGCATTCCTCGGGCCGATTCGTCAGCCGGAGGGCGATAGCACGAAGGCTGTCGAGTACTACCAGGAAGTTGCAGGCCGTTGGACTGATGAGCGTGCCGCACATGACGATCTAAATAAAATCGCTCAAGATCTCATCGAGCATAAGCGTCTTTAGCGGAAGCCTACTATAGGATCAGGCGGCGGCGCTGGCGGCTTCTTTGATCGTCGTGATGGCGTTTGCGGCGTGGCGTACGTAGTACAGGCGAGCCATCAGATTTGGGCACGGCTTGCTGATCGTCGATTCCCAAAGGTCGCTGCCACCAATCAGTTCTTCGTGCTCACGCAGGAAGTCGTAGGCCAGAACCACCTCGCTGTCGCGGCCATCGGCGAAGGTCTCGACCTCCTCAACTACGTCGGCCAGATCAGCAAAAGGAAGGCGCTCGTCTTCGGCCTCATCGCGCCCGCGCAGCCATTCAATGAGTTTTTCAGCCTGCTCCAGGGTGGCGCCCTTGTTCGGGATGTCCGCGATCCATTCCGGGACCTCATCCCCAGGCAATTCGTAATCGATCCGCCCGGCGACGCATTCGCACACCGTGTCACGAATCGCGTCGAAATCGATCACCACGCGCTTGATGTCACCGTCCAGCTTCTCATGCAGATAACCATCGCTCTGATGGCGCAAGAAGTTGATGCCGTAGCTGGCGCCGACGTGGAACACCAGAGGACCAATATCGCCCATCATGCTCATGCCGAAGCGGGTAACACAGATATCGAACCCGTAGCAGCTGCTGCCTGGCCGTGCGCAGCGCCAAACCTCGACGCCGCTTTCGTTCACCAACTGGGTGTATTGGTGCTGGGCCAAGTCGTCTGCAACGCGTGCGGTGAGCGCGGCGCTTTCTTGCTCTTTCATGGAATATCTCCAGTCAGGCGCCGCCCTCCGTGACGGGTGGTGGCAATTTGGTTTGGGTTGGGGTATTACGGGTGGCCGGCATAGGGCCGGATCAAGGAGCGAAAATGCTGGAACGTCATGAAGTCTTTTTGGGGTTCTTCGAGCGCTATCCCGATGCAGAGCGTCGTGAATACACTCATGAAAACGGTAAGCATTCGACTATCAGTGTCGGCCTGTTACAAGGACATGTTGATGCGGCATTCATCGGGTTTTATAAGCCCGACGGAAAAATGCAGAGTGAGGAACAGTTGCCTCTCGACGTGATCGAGTCGAATTTTGGCCAGGCTTCGGTTGGAAATGCCGAGATGCTTTCCCGACTGACAGATCTGGCTGTTCAGAAAGCCGCTTCGCCCATCAAAACTACGAATCGTCCGTAACCCGTAAAGCCTCGCGGGCGTAGGCCAGCTTTAACTTCCGCGACACGTTTTCGGGTATCACGTATTCGTGTCGCGGCGGCGTGAGTAAGGGAAGGGCGCCGCCTGGGCCAAGGCCATGCAGGTGATGAATCATCAGCGTGATTGCCTCGCCCTGTTCCTCGATACCGCTCCAGGCCATCAGCTCAGCAAGTGCTTGGCGAGTACCGGGCAGGCAGTGCAGCCTGATTTCCTCTTCGCCGCGCTCCTTCCTCTTCGCCGCGGCTTTCGCTGAGCGATCTGCGTTGCTCTTGGCCATGGCCTACCTCTTCAATTCCGCTGGCCGGCTCGTTACCAGGTGGTGTATCTATGACTCAACTCACACTGGCAGGAGGCCGACATGAGGTTGCAGAGCGATGAAGATGCGCTAGCGGCTATAGAAGAGGACGCTAAGGCGATGCTGAAACGGATAGGACTGCCGGATGACGCAGTGAAGTTGGAAGTGGTCGTGTTCCTTCGGGAGGTGATCGACCTGGCCAGCTACATGGAGTCGGCGCATCGAGTCGTTGAGTCGCCGAGCTTTGTCTGAGCTGGCGTATTGCCGATCGTTGCAGTATTTGTGTTCGGCCCGGCATGATGCTGGGACAAAAGGAGTTTGAAATGGCTACAGATCGTGAAATCGCGCTGGAACAAGCACTTATTGCGGTGCTTGGCGCAGCACAAGATTTAAATTTGGACTTGGTGGAAATCAGTCTGAAGGCTAAAAACCTCATAATCGACAACACGAGATATCGCCAAGTAGGGCATCCGCATGTCACCAACGCATGGAATGAGGTTGAGTCAGCCGTTGTATCCGTGAGACGGGAAAAGCATATGTAGGCGGAGCCCTCTGTATCCGGATGCAGCGAGTAGGGTGGGTATGTCACGGTGGCATGTCACGCAATGCGAATGTGATCAGCCAGTTGCTCGTCGTCCATGCGGTCAGCTCCGCGGATGAATCGGGAAATCAGATCTTGCTCTTCTTCGATGCCACACCTGGACATGACACGCTTAAGTGCTGCGTCATCGTTGCGATAGAGCTTCGTGACAATCCGCCGTGACAATAGAGCGGCTTCTTTTTCCGCCTGGGTCAATTTGTCCCGCTCGCGCTGATCGCGTTTACGCTCTGTTGGCGTCTTGGCCATGGCCTGCCTCTTCAATTCCGCTGGCCGGCAAGCCACCAGGTGGTGTATCTATCTCGCAGCTCACACCGGCAGGAGGCCGACATGAGATTGCAAAGCGATGTAGATGCACTCGCAGCAATTGAGGAAGACGCGAGAGCAATGCTGAAGCGGATAGGGTTGCCCGACGACGGCCAGAAGCTTGAGATGGTCATCTGCCTGCGTCAGATCATTGATCTCGCCACCTATATGGATTCGGCTGACCGCTTTATCGAAGCACCGGGCGTTATCTGAGTCAGGCACCACGCAAAGCGATCGGCGAATTAACACATTATTATGGCAATTCGATGTCAGATAGGTTATTTCTTGGGGTTCGGTATCGAGAGCCGCAAGGGATTATTTATGAGCATCCAGAAATTCATGGACGAGTGCACGAGGCTGACGAGCAACATGCAGGCGAAACTCGCTGCCTCGAAGCGTCTTGCTCTGTATGACTACTCAACCTCGAGTCACGTAGAAGAGTTTCTCAACGCGCAGCAAGAGCTGCACCGATCTATCCGGGATTTTGAAAATTTTCTCATGTCTAGCTCGGGAAATAATCATCAGGCGTGACAATCTCGTCGCCCGGATCGGCTGCCAGTTCGGCGATGCTCTTTTCGTAAAATGATTGCGACACCTTTTCGCTCAACTCATAAGGTGTCGTGACATTCCGCAACATCCAAGCCTGTGTTTCGAAGTCGGCGCCGATCAGGTTCCTCAGCAGCCGCTGGTGAACATCCTGCTGGTTGTTGATTCCATGGGCCTTCATGACCTTCTGCAAGTCAGGCTTGAATACTCCGGCCACTTCGATTTGAAACTTTCCGATCCCGAGCGCGGCATCCTTCGCCGCTGACTTCTCGCGCTTCCTGCGCTGCTTCATGGCTTCCGCCGTCGGCTGCTGCTGTTCCTCGGCCATGGCCTACCTCTCGAATTCCGCTGGCCGGCAAATCCAGCCAGCTCTGTCGTTTGCGTTGTTGGGTGCGAAACCGTCTCACGCTGCTACCTTCACCTGGTGCCAAGCGCCGGCGGCGTAGAACAGCTTCGCGGCTTGTGCTTCGTCGAGCGATACCTCTGCCGGGATGGCGATCCAGCCTGAAGCAACCATGTGGTTCGGGTTGCAGGCGTTTCGCAACTCCAGGTAGTAATGCTCGATGGCGTCAGTCAGGCGCTCGACCTTGTAGATGCCCTCGGGCGATATCTCGACCGACTTGATGTACTCGGCACCGCGCTCGTCTCGACAAATGGCGCCGATGTAGATCGTCCAGCGGTAGGAGAAATCGAATATCGCATTGGCGATCGCCAGACTGCGGATCTGCTTGCAGCTCTTCCAGTTCGCCATGATCTGGCTGCCGCTGGGATCGATGTTCACCACCGCGACGTGGTTGGTGCGCAGCAGCGCCCGGCAACTGCGTTCAGCCCGGGCGAAGCCGTTGTTGGGTTTGCGTTTCGACTTCATAGCGAGTCCGTCATTTTGCGTAGAGCCTTGCGGTCAGCGGCCGATATTGGCTTTAGTCGCCGCTTGAGAACCGTTTCAGGGTCTACCCAGTCCCGCCGCGCGGGCCTGGGCTTCAATCGGGCCGACGGCAACTCCTTGTAGCTGCCGCCGGGCCGTGTCCAGAAGTCAGCCATCGCTGCGGCGATCCGATCCGACTCAGTTTGTTTTGCCCGAACTGCGTTGAGGTTGAGACTGATCATGCTGGCCTCACTTGATCCGGATCGAGCTTTCGCCGCGCTCAAGGTGAGCCCAAGCTGGTTCCGGCAGCAGTTCGTGTTCCGCGTCTTCGCCAGCCTCGATGCGCTTGCGCACCGCGTCGTTGTGATCACGGATTTCTTTGAGCTTCACGGCGATAGTTTTCTTGTCTGGAGTGATCACGCTCTTCAACGTGACAAACTCGTCAGGCACTGCTTGCTCGTTGTCGACAATGACCTTCTCGGGCGAGAGCGCGAGTGTGATGGTGAACAGTGGTCGTTTGATTGACTTGATGTCTGCGGCCTCCATGTTCCGGCGCAGATAATCACTGAGTTGCCCAACGGTATTTTTCTTGATGCGCTTGAGCTCGTTCAGACGGTCGACCTCCTTGTCGATTGCGTCGATGTCACCCTCGATGTTGCGACGCAGCATGACGACGCTATCAGCCTTCACTTCGAACTCGCCTTTGATGCCGTCCATGGTGTCTTGGATGGCCTGGCGCAGTCCTTCGTCGTCGCTGTCAGCCAAGGCTGCGAGCTCGGCCATCTGCACATTCAGTTTGTAGAGATCGGTCATGCTGCGCCCTCCAAGGCATCTTCAAGGTCTGCTTTACGGGCGTCTTTGGCGCGCGTGAATTTGAGTTTGTGGGCAGCGCAATCTGGTTCGGTTTTGCGCAAATCCAGCTTGCGCATCGCTGACTTGTAGAGCTGCTCCAACTCGTTGAGTGATTGCGCGGTACCGATCAAGTGGAGTGTTTCAGCCAGCCATTCGCGGTATTCAGCAGCCAGACGCTCCTTCGCTTCGATTTTGTCCTCGGCGCGCTCGATTTCTGCTTCACCTAGGCGTTCGTTGACGTAATGAATGTCGTCGTAGAGGCCCAAGCGAATGTCGGCAGAGAAGCCGAGCTGGCTCAGGCATTTGCCTATGGCGTCGGTGAGGGATTTTTTCGGGGCATCGAAGTCAGTGCTGATACTTCCGAATTTGTTCTGAGTGATGAAAGGTGTGTGCCCATAGTGTGTGATTGTTTTGCGCTCGCCGTCGCCACCTAGGTACCAAAGTGCGACTTTGAGGGTATGCACCTGGGCATGGGCCACCACCGATCCTTCTTTGTTCAAAAGTGGGCCGCCGATATCGAAGCGCTCCTCGATGACGTCGTAACCCCAGCCGGTACCGCACGGGCCGAACTGCTCAGTAGCGCGTTTAGCCAAGTACTGGGCATTCACTGCAGTACCAGTGAAACCGCCGAGGCCGGTGTATTCCTTTGTGAACTTGGGGTCGGTCTTTTCGACCTCCTCCCAAAGAGTTAGGTTGGGTGCTGACATGACTATCTCCCGCCGAGCAGGTGCGCGGCTTTGAAAGATGGGCTTATTGAGTGATGCGGTCGGCGAGGGCGCTGAGCAGCATCAGAAAGGTAAATACACCGATGGCTGAGAAGGAGCCGCGCCGTATGAAAAGGCGGCGGGCGAACTGGCGACCGGTCACGACCGAACCCTCACAGCAATCCGCTTGCCCTTCATGGAAGGCGCCAGGCGCTGGGGGAGATTCGCGACCAGGTCCTCGCGCTTGCGGCCGATTACCTCATTGAAGGGAAGGCCGAAGCCGAGGAGAGCGATCTTGTGTTCGATATCCTCCAGCTGCTCGTCGATCAGCGATTTAACCGGTGCCGTGGTCATGCGTCCTCCTTCCGCCGCTGACAGATGTCACGCAGCCGTTTGCAGTAGTGGTTGAACTCGTCGATGGTGATCGCGCCGTCGGTAAAGAGACGGGTGATGAGCCCCTGAACTAGTAAGCTGATGTCTTCTTCGCCGGCAGGTGCTGACACGCTATCGAGGGCTTGGTCGATCAGGATGTGCGGGCTCACAGGTCGCCATCCACATCGTCTTCAGCGGCTTCGTGCTCGGCAGAGACCGCGTTGGCAGCGTGCGGGCGGAGGAAGTCGGCGGCGATCGCCTCAAGTTGCGTCACCGGACTATTGCTGCCCAGCAAGTGCTTGGCGTGGGTCAGCGCCTCGGCCGGGCTGCCTACGACCACCGCTAGCACCAAGTTGGCGAACGAGTCGCGATCATCAAGGCCGTCGATCTGCCGCTGATTCAGGTGCGTTTGCAGGTGTTCGGCATACTGCGCTGAGGTGACTTTCTGCGCCGGGCCAAACCGACGCTTCCATTCCACATCCGAGCCGCACACCAGCTGTTCAGCGGCGCTTTCCAGCCATTCGCGCTGATCGTCCGGTTCGCTCACCGCCGAAGGCAACTTCGCGTCGTGCATGGCCTGACAGATATTTATTGCTGCGTTCATGGTCGCCTCCAGCGTGGCGGGTGTTGATCCAACAAAACTCGGATGCACTCATCCGCTCCGCTGGTTGCCGTTGGGCGCGGAGGGGAGTGCATGCGGGTAGAGGCGGGGAAGGGGGTTAGATGTAATGAACCACTGAAGCCCGCGGGCGTCTAAATCAATTGATCCATATTTGGTGAGCGACTGTGACTAAGATCATTACCGAGAAGGTCAGTACGCATGAGTCTCTCCCACCTGACGCATTACTATTCGGAACTCCGAAAGACCGTCTCGATTTCTATCGTCGAGAAATTCAGTACGAAACCACTCTGCTATCGAATCGAACAAATGCGAATCTGACGGCGCAATCTTTTTTGGTGATTGCGTTCGCATCTTCAATGGCCAACGTCAACCCAGAATGGGGCAAGATCTTTACCTTGGTTGTACCTTTGTTGATGGCCATACTCGGGATTGTGAGTTCGCTCAATGCGCGGCCAGGGATTCGAGCTGCTTACGCAATAATTGATCACTGGCATTTCAAGCAAAGCCATCTTTTGCGCAGTGAGCCTGCAATGGGGGCCAACTATGATGATTCGCCCCTGTTCTGCGAAGCAGAGTCCAGCCAAAAGGGGTATCGAAAATCCCTCCAGTTCTCTATGAGAACCCCGTGGCTTTTTGTGATTTTCTGGGTGGTTCTCGCAAACTTTGGTATCTATATCCAGTTCTCAAATCCCGGTTTTTAAGCTGGGCTTGACGCTGTTGATTACCCAGTCGCTGACGTGGCGCTGGTTGGTCAGGCTGGAAATTTAAATCCGGTATCCTGAAGCACCTTCAAGCGCTCACAGAGGGAAACGTACTCCCTCAGATCGGAAAGGCTTTTTGAATCGAGATTGGACTTGAGTTGCTTGACTGCCTGAGTGATTTCGCCGACCTCTCGGGCGATTGTTTGCCTGTAAAGCCGAAGCTCTTCGATGTTTTCCTTCTTTATTTCCTCGAAGATCGACTTCGCACCAATGATATTGGAGTAAGAGGTTTCAAGCGCTGTAACCGTCTCGTCGACTCGGGTTTTAAGCTGAATGCTTGTTTTCAGCATTTCCTCATAGGAGGAGATTTCAGATGCCAATATCTGTTCGTTGGATAGCGACTTCATCTGGTATTCACCCTTCCTTCTGCGGCCTGTACGCGTAGCCATTTCTCAAGGTCATCCGCGAGAATCAAACGGCGCTTGCCTAGTCGGAAGCTTGGCAATCCGCTCACGTTCAAATATCCGGTGACAGTGCTGGCCTTGACCCCGATTAACTGAGCTGCCTCTGTTATGGAGTAGGAAATTTTTCCTTCAGGGAGCGACCACGACGCGGCCGGTGGTCTGTTGCGTTGGCGCTTTACTTTCGGGGCTGATCTGTAATCGTCCAGTGCTTTAAGCATCACATCGAGTTCTTCAAACTCGATCCCTGAAGCAAGCATTCTCACAAGCCAAGCCATTTGCGACTCGTTGTGCGCCTCCTGCTCATCTTGTTTACCCATTTCAAACTCCCGGTTGTTTTCCCAATGCACCCGTTACCAGGTGCATCAGTGAAAAATTCCGTGTTGCTATCCGCTCCATGCTCGGCGCCGCGGTTTCCCCACCTGGCCGGCGTCACACATTTCGTGTTCGGTGTTCTTCGCCGGCTGGCTTGCATGGTTTGGCGTCCTCCCATTAGGGGAGTCCGGCAGGTTCCAGAGCCTGCATGGAGATCGAAGTTTGTGTTTCGCGCTATGCCCGTTTCCGGGGATCGATCCGCGAAGATTCCAAATTGTGAAAGAGCGGCGGGTCTCTTGAGGCCCTTCGCAGTGGCTGTGTGTCGCTGCGATGGATCAAAGATACCTCGGGGTAAATATTTGTGTAAATACCCAAAGGTAAAATAATTTCTGCGAGGCGCAAAAAAGCCCGCTCAGTGGCGGGCTTTGGGTCAGATAGGGGAGGGCTGAAACAAAAAGCCCGGCGCTGGGCCGGGCTTTAGAAAGGCATTATGTCATCAGAACCAGTGGAATCCTTTGGCAATAATTGCCGCGAGACCGAGGGCTGTGGTGATCAGCGCTCCAAACAAAATTCGGAAGTCGGCGGCAGTTTCTTTGCGGTGTTCACCTACGCCCTTCACCAGGGCATCAACATCTCTGCGGATGTATTCCACATGGGTTTCCAGCTTTGCTACTCGGGCCTCCATGTCACCACCTCCGCCGTTGCTACCATTACCGTGGTGCTCAGTATGGTCGCCATCGTGATGCTTGTCACTGATCTCTGGATTTGGAAAAGGGAATACGTTGCTGTTCATGAGAGCAGCCCTTTACGATCAAAGAAGTAGCTCCAGACGTAGCCAGCCCCAATGAACCTGGTGTTGCCACAGTTCTGGCAGTTGAACTGGAACATCCAGGACGCGTAGCTCGTGTCTCGTGCGCTGGCGATAGTGAATAGGCCTGGCTTCCCATCTATTGCAGAACCATCCCACTTATCTGATCCGCAAGCTTCGCAAGTCTTTAGGCATTTCTTTTTTTCTACATATTCCTGCAGTTGTTCAGGCGTTATAGAGAGAGTCTGAGGAACAAGCTGGTCAAGATTTCTTGTATTTGACGATTCCGACATTTTGCCTCCATTCATGTCTTGTTAAGCAAAGCCCGGATTTCTCCGGGCTGCAATTTATGTGGCTGCGTGAAATGCAATCAGTCTTTCATGATCATCGTTTATATATAAATCATATTCCATAACTTCGATGGATATAATTTTGTCTCTTTTAGGTTTTGGCATCGATTCACGCTGAATTTCTGAGCAAATTATTTTTACTGGTTCATTGTTTTGAGCTTTGATGAATACTCCGCTTTCATCCTCGCTAATAAACTCGCCAGTAAGAAATACGCGTCTTGTTTTAATATACTCCGCTAACGAAAGTCGCTCGAATGATTTTATCGAGTGCTTTACATCTCCATGCCAGAACAAAGCATGATCGTGAGATGCCCATGCAAACCTAGGCCTAATGCCTCGCCGGTCAAGCGCTGCAAGCATGTCTCGCAATTGGATTGTACAATCCAATCCGATGGCTAAAAAATTTTCAAATAGCTTATGGTATGTGTCTGCATTTAGGGTATTGAGTATTCCTAATATTGCGCTCTCAAACTGAATATCTACAGAAGATTTACTTTTTGTTTTTTCAAACAATATGAATTTACCGTATTCGTTTTCTTTTCTCTTGTAAGAGAGTGACAAATACTTATCATGAGATTTGCTTAGGTCCTCATTAGGCCCTCTCCCAGTTGACCTAAATAAATGCGCGAGAGAAATTGCTTTGATTAGGTCGTCAATCAATATTTGGAATGCATCATCTATTTCTTTTCTCGATAGCGATAAGCCATCATCTTTAGCAAAAAAAATCTCAAGCGAGTTAGGTACAAGATCTTTTCTCGCAAGTCGCAACTCGTCCTCAAGTGATTCACGCTCGAACTTCCAAGAATTCAAAGACAACTCAACAGCGAAGTCATCTGGGTCTTCTTTCAGAAGAGCAGTGTCCCGCTCGATAAAGGTCTTTACCTGAGCAAGCTGGCGCTCAAGCCAGTCGATTGTGTTTACTTGCTCTTTCATGGTTTTAGCCTCACTGATACCAGGCCCTGCGGGGTGGTGTCGTCTCGCTGTGTACCGAATTTATTCAACCAATAGGTAATACCGTCGTCATCACTCGACCTGACCCCTCGGACATCCAGCTGGTACTCGTTGAAGACATATTTGGGATGCAGGAGAGGGGCTACCAGGGATTTTTCCTTTGGAGACAGTCTCCTGACTGAATCGGCGTCGTACACGATGATCAGGTCGACGTCATTGGGGCTTGGCTTTCGACAGACGAATGAGCCACCAATCAAGACCTCAAATACAAGGCCAGTCGCCGACAGTCGGTCGAGGTAGGCAAAAAGATTCTTGAGTAACGAAGGCCGTCGCCTGGAATCTGGGAATGCTTCTACGGTTAGCTGACGTAGCTGGAGCGGGGTAAAGGGATGAACCCCATGACCCAAAAGCGGTGGGTAGTCAATTTTTGACGTCATCAGCGGGCACCAGCAGTTCTATAGCCTGCTTCAGTTTAAGCGCCCGGTCTTCCGGCATCTGGAGTATGCGGTTTGCAATCTCATCCGCGATCCGTCGAAGGCCAGGCGCCGCCTTTTCGTAGTTCTGGTCGAGGTAGCGTGGTCGAACAACCACCTCGGCCATAAGAAAATCTTCTTCCGGGCCTTGGTCAAACCTCAGGCCAGGCATGTCCATGCTGTATTGAGGGAGATCGAATTCTCTTTCGATCTCCCGGGCCAAGTCCTCACCTACGTTTTTGGCTCCAGGCTTCCCTTTCGGGTATAGCAGGCGCGAGAGATAGTCGGGCTGTTTTTCAAGGCGTTTAGCAAATTTCGCCTTTGCACCCCACACACCCTCACCGTAGACGCGATCAATGAGCGTCTGCAGATTTGCCTTTCTGATTTCGAATTTATCCATGTTGGAAATATGCCTTCCTAGTTACTCATAGGTAAATGGCCTGCGGGTATTGCTTTATTACGTACCTATGGGTAAAAATTGTCGCATCAACGAGGAGAATCGTGATGCGTACAAAACACCTCCAGCTCCTGGACTGGCTCAAAACCGCCTCTGACGAGGTGGTTGAACGAACCGGAACCACGCGGGGCTACCTGAAACAGATTGCCTACGGCAACAAGCAAGCATCCGCCGCCATTGCTGCATCTCTCGAGCGCGAGACCTCTGGACTCATGACCAGGAAGCTTCTGCGCCCGGATGACTGGAGCGTCATCTGGCCAGAGCTGGCAGCGGCGGCCTGAAAATTTGAATACCCAAGGAGCCTCACCAATGGCAGACGAACCACGGAAAAACCATAAGCACGTCAACCAGATCAAGGTCTTGCTCGATGAAGAGTTCGAAGACCTTTTGACCTGCGCGGCACAAATTCACGGCACAAAAAAAGCGGTGCTCGCCCGAGAGGTCTTGAAGTCATGGCTGCTTGGTCTTGTTGGCAATTCTATTCGCGACGACCGAGCTGCCTGAAGCGAAACCGTAGGGACCCAGCAGGGACTCGATAGGGACCGGAGGGCATATGCCAGAAGAACAGAAAGGCATGGAGCTTGATGAGTTGCTTGATCCGGATGAGCTGCGATTGCTGGAGGCTGAGGCCGCAAAGCGGGGGATGACCTCGGCTGAGCTGGCAAAGCTTGGGATTCAGCAGGAGCTCACGCGTAGGACCAGGCCTAAGGCCATGAGCGGGACGATTCAAGCGTTTCGGAAGTGGTAGTAGAGCCCAAACGACGGGCACAAAAAAGCCGGGATTGCGGCCCGGCTGATTCGATGTAACTGACGGAGCCAATATGACAAACATCATTCACATTGACAAGTCCAGGGGGTTCACCCGAATGGACAACACCCTAATGGAGTCGTTGGCCACTGTAGACCTTCCGGCGCGCGATCTGCGCGTCTTGATGGCCATAGCCCGTCAGACCATCGGTTACCAGGTCGAGACCAAGCGCCTCACCGCTGACGAGATCGGCAAGCTCACCAACATGCGTCGCGACGTCACTTCGAAATCAATCAGCCACTTGCTCGAACGTCGGATCATTTACCGCGTTGGAGGAAGCCGAGGTGATATCGGTATTTCTCCAGCCTCTGAATGGCTTTTCTACGAAGAAAAAACAGACCGTCTCACTGAGACCAAAACGTCTCACTCAGCTCAAATCGTCTCACTGAGAACTGATTTGAGTGAGACCAAATCTGCAACTTGCCTTCTCTATACAAAGAAAGAACCCCTATTAACTCTTCCTTCGGAAGAGATTAATCCGCCCCAAGCTCAGACCGGCCCGGCGAAGGCTGACCGCAAGACTCCGTTCGGAATGGCACAGATGCTGGCCGACAACCCGCACCAGATCCCTGAGCAACTGCTTGGTGACTGGCTGGCCCAGCGCAAGGCCAAGCGCGCAGCAGTGACCGCCACCGTCTGGGCGACTGTGAACGCCGAGTTGGGCAAGTGCGCAGAATCTGGGATCACCGCAGCAACCGCGATCACCGAAGCGCTCTCTGCTGGCTGGCAGGGCTTCAAGGCGTCTTGGGTGATCAACCGGATTCGCGATGCCCGCCAGCCACCCAGCGGTGGCCAGTCGATTCACCACGGCTTCACCGACCGCGACTACACCGACGGGCTGATCGCCCGTGAGGATGGCAGCTTTGGTTTCTGAGAACGTTGTTCGACTGGCGAACATGGCGACTCCGCAAGCCACCTCCGTGGCAGTGTGCGAAGACCATGGTGAATACCAGGTGACCGAAACCCAAATCATGGGTCACACGTTCCGCACGCCATGCCCTGAGTGCAAGCGACTGCGCGCCGAGGCGGACAGAGTTCAGGAAGTCGAGCGTCAGCGCCATGAGCTGGCTTGGAAGCTTGGAGACGCCCTGATCCCGAAACGCTTCAAGGATCGCAACTTCGACAGCTATACGGCTTCGACCGGTGCCCAGAAGAAGGTTCTCGCCAAATGCCGGCAGTACGTCGAAGAGTTCGAGCCGAATCTCGAAGCGGGGCGCTGCGTGATCCTGGTGGGCAACCCCGGCGCCGGTAAAACCCACCTCGGCATCGCAATTGCCCAGGCCGTCATGGCCACCAGCACGCATACCGCTGCTTACCGCACTCTCGGGGCAATCCTGCACGCCATCCGCGCCACCTTTGACGGTTCATCCGGCCAGACGGAAGGCAGCATCCTAGACGCACTGATCAAACCCACGCTTCTGGTGCTGGACGAAGTAGGGGCGAGCAAGGAAACCCCGAGTGAGTTCGAGTTGAGCCGGCTGTTCGCGATCATCAACGGTCGATACGAGAAGATGCTTCCTACGATCGTCATCTCGAACCTTGGCGTGAAGGAGTTGCCGGCGGCCATGGGCGAGCGTTCAGCAGACCGGTTGCGTGAGGGCGGCGTGATTGTCCTTCCATTCACCTGGGAGTCACAGCGCGGCAAGGAGGGTTTCTGACATGACCGACAAGATCAGCGTCAACAGCGCGGCAAGACTCTCCGAGGCGATCACCAAGCTCAGCGGGATGTTCCGCGACAAGAAGTTCGTCGTGGTGTCACTGCGGCCGGGTAAAGACCGTACGCTCGACCAGAACCGTCTCTGGTTCGCAATGTACAAGCGTATCTCCGAAATGACCCAGATCGGCGACGAGGCCGACGCGCGTCGATACTGCAAGCTGCACATCGGCGTGCAGATCCTGCTGAACGAGGACGCCGGGTTTCAGGTTGAGTGGTACCGCGTAATGCGACATCTGCCGTACGCGACAAAGCTGGAAATGATGGGGGGCTGCAAGCTGTTCGGTCCGGACGGCTTTCCGGTTACCAGTCTGTTCAATCGCGCTCAGGGTGTGGCGTACACGGACCGTATCGTCGCGCGCTTCGGTCAGCAGGGCGTGTACTTCGATGATCTTCTGAGCCAGGAGGTTGCATGACGATTGAACGGAAGCAGCCCAAGCCGAAGAAATGCCGTGTCGCTACCTGCAGGGTCTCATTCGTCCCCTCGCGGATGGGGCAGGCAGTTTGCAGCCCGGCTTGTGCGGCAATTGATGCCCCCCGTCATCACGAAAAAGCTCGCAAGGCGATCGACCAGTGCGAGCGCCGCGAGATCAAAGTCCGCAAAGAGAAGCTGAAGAGCAGGGCGGAGCACATGCGCGAAGCCCAGGCCGCGTTCAACGAGTGGATCCGCCTGCGTGATGCCGATCGCCCATGCGTGAGCTGCGGTCGTCACCACGAAGGCCAATATCACGCCGGGCACTACCGCTCTGTAGGAGCGAACCCAGAACTTCGTTTTGAGGCGCTCAACGTGTGGAAGCAGTGCGCGCCCTGCAACACGCACCTGTCCGGCAACTTGGTGAATTACCGGCTTTCGCTCCTGCAGCTGATCGGCCCGGAAAAAGTCGATTGGCTGGAGGGACCGCACCAGGCCTGCAAGCACACCGTAGAAGAGATCAAGGCCATCAAGGCTGACTGCCGGGCAAAGACCAGAGAACTGAAAAAGGGGCACGCAGCATGAAAATCAATTCAGCGCGCCAGGCTTGGCACGACTGCAACTACAACCCGGCCCCGGGCCAGACTTCCGACGCTGCCGAACTGGGGGTAGTAGTGCAGAACACTGAGCGAGGCCCCACAGCGAATCCCGCGATGCACGCAACGCTAGCCGGTCATATTCAGTCGGCTATTGCACGGCTTCACTTTCAACTGCGGGCTTTCGGCAATGCCATGTATGCGGCTGAGCCGACAGATGATGATCGGGAGGAGGCCGAAGCAGCGGTTTTCAATCTTGCATGTTCGCGAGCAGTACGCATGACTGCCGGCAAGCGGGAGCGGGCCGAGTACGTTGCCAAGGGCGTGTTTCGTCGTTACCGCTACATGCACCAAGGCGGACAATCGGCCAATGCCGATCCGCTTATAAAGCCCGAGTTGTTCCGAGCCTGGATGAAAGGGGAGTACGACGTCGAGCTGCCGTCCGCAGCTTGGGGCCGTGATTGGGAGCCATTCGTGCAGCATTGCTTCGATGCCTGTTACGACATCGACGCACGCGCATTGAGTCCAGTTGGTGGGGTGATTTATAAAATGAAAGAGGCCGCTTGACTTCCCGCACGGCTGAGGGCATGATTTCTCCACAGTTAGTATTTTGCCTACGGCAACTTACTTGAAAAAGCCGGTTCTGAAGCCGGTTTTTTATGCCCACCAGAAAGCAAAAAGCCCCGACAAGTTCGGGCTTTTTTATGCGCGGAGTAAAAGAGAGGGCGACCGCAATGATTGCGCCCTGTGGGCGCCGGCGGCACGGCGTTGGCCGCCCACGCTTCGATGAGCACTCGGTAGTCGGCGGATTGGGCATTGTGAGGCGTGGGCATAATTTGTGAAGTCTGCTTGGTTGACGCCCAGTTCGGTCGCCACCACTTTTTTCACATGTTGTTCGAACGTTTCCATGTTCATTCCCTTGCGGTTGGATGCGTACCACGAAACAGTGGTCGGCCCGCGCCGACCACTGGGCTCTTGAGCCATGCGTATCAGACCGCCGTCAGATGCATGAAACCACCGGAGAAGCGCCCGCTTTCCGGGACGAAACACAGCACGCGCTGCCCTTTGTGCAGGCGTCCGGACTCAAGCAGCTCGTGGATCATGATGTAGATCGACGCCGAGCCGGTGTTGCCACGCTGGGAAAGGTTGGTGAACCAGCGCTCTTGGGGAATCGCCAATTCGGTGTTTTCCATGCACTCGACAATCGGTTTGCGGAAGTATTCCGATGACATGTGCGGCAGGAACCAGTCGATGGCCTCGGGCGACAGGTTGTACTTGATCATCACCTCCTTGAGCGGCTTGCCGAGGGTGTACTTCACCACGTTCTCGTTCAGCAGCCGCACGTCCTGCTTGATTGCGAAAATCGAGCGCGACCCCCTTTCCTCAGAGGGCAGCCGCATCCAGCCGGTCAAGCTGTCGTCCTCGGCCTTTTCCGCGCCCGCGTACATGCAGGTCGGCAATTCGTTGGCGTAGGAAAAGATGTCTATCCAGTCGATACGTAGCGACAGGCTGCCGGCCCGTGGTTGGTTCTCGAGCAGGAAGGCCCCGGCCCCGTCGGATAGCATCCAGCGCAGGAAGTCTTTATCGAAGGCGATTTCCGGGCGGGCCGCCATCTGCGCCACCAGCGCCTCGTTTTCCGCATCGAAATTGCGCGCATGCAGCACCGGCGAAACCACCTCCGAAGCTGTGGCCACTGCCTTGCGGCTGGCTCCCGCAAGCACCGACAGGTAGGCATATTTCAGCGCGGTGAGGCCAGCCAGGCAGATGCCGGCGGTGGACACCACCTCACAAGGTTTGTTGCCCAGTTCGCCATGCACCATCACGCCATGGTTGGGCATCAGTTGGTCCGGCAAGGTGGTGCCGGTGGACAGGCATTCCATGGAGTCCAGGGTAAAACCGTCGCCCACCAGGCCCTTGATCGCCTCGGCGGTTATTTGCGCGTTAGTGAAACGGGGAACACCAGTCTCCGGATCCAGCACATAATAGCGTTGCTTGATTCCGTTATTACGCAACACCACTTGCCGAGACCGTGAAGGTCGCCCGCCCACATACCCGAGAATGCTCTCCATCGTATCGTTATCGACCGCCTCTCCCGGCATGTAAGTGGATGTTTTCGTAATATAGACAAACGATTTGCTCATGATTATTTCACTCTTTAGATTCAAAATTTAGTTGCGAGCCGGACGGCTGTTCGTAATAACGCTGCAACTCATTGAGGCGCGTCCGGATAAAGGGATGAAGCAAACGGCGTAACACCAGTGAAATAGGCAGGACGGTCATGATGACCAACAATAGATAAACGATGAATAAGCACAGCAAGATTCGCCGTAGCCATTGTCCATACTTGCCGAAACGGCAAATTATTCCCGACCAGAACTTGAAGCCTTTATAGGCCGCACGCTCGCTGAGTATCAGCCCGGGATTGACGGTTGCCGCCCCCAGTCCAGCCAGCATCGGCCCTTCGGCTTTCTCTTTATTGGCATACAGGGCGGCATTCAATGCCCGTCCGAAACGTGCGGCGCCCTGGACATCCTGGGCGCTAATCCCGGCCTTGGGCAGGCCGAGAAATGACTCGCGGTTGCCGGTGAACATCCAGCGCGGCGTGGTAATAAGGGTGGCGAAGGTATTGGCCCGGTCGGTTAGCACCACGTTGTCGCGCAACTGCGCGCCGGCCTCATCCAGCAGACGCTTGACCGCCTCCTGGGCCATCAGCCACATGTTGCGGCAGGCGATCACCGTGACCACCGGGCGCCCGGCCAGCAGACGCTTGCCTTCCGCGCTCTTGAGAAACGCGGTGATCAGCGGTGATGGCGACAGATACCAGACCTGATACGCTAGGATCACCAAGTCGAAGGGCTGAGTGTGATTCGTATACACCGGTTCGATGGCCGGCGGGCTGAGCTGCACGGTCTCGGGAAACACGTCGAAAAACTTGCCCACCGGCCAAGGAAACGGATAGGCAACCCGGGGCTTGAGCACCACTTCATGTACCTTAACCTCCTGTGTCGAACGTAGAGGCGAGATCAGGCTTTCGACCACTTCGCTCAACTGACCGCTTTGCGAATAACGAATCACAAGAACATGTTTCATAAGTGCAGGGACCTTTTGCTTTTCAACTACACAAACACGCCAGAGATTCGAGTGGCAGTTCTGTAGAGCGAGATGCACCACCCCGGATAGCTTGTTGGGGTAATGGCACACCAAGTTTTTTAACGTCTGATTTTTATTCGGGACGAGCGAATGCAGTACGTCGCTAGTGGCGCACGCAATAGAAGATGGGCGTCAACTTGCAGATAGCCGCGGAGGCTGTCTGGCGAAAGTCGATATACGAGTAGGCGGGATTGTTCTGGTAGGCTTTTTCGCGGTTCAACTGCGGCTCATCCGTGATCTTGTACATCATGCAGCTCCTGGTTCTAGCTCGGGTAGACTGGATTCCTTCCAGTTCTTCACAGACGAACTCTAGATACTTATTGTGGCCTGTCAAATAAGTGCGGCGAATTTTATCGCGTGCCCTCGATTCAGTGGCGCGAATACACAATGGCGCTGTTGAGCCAGGACGTGATGTAACTCCCATGTTTTGCAGGTTTCCCGGATTCTGTGTAACCGTAATTTCTGTTCAACTTCGCTCGCATGCAAAGGAAGGGAGAAGGCCGAGAGCAGTAAGGCGAAGATTTTCGATTTCTTCATTTATTTGTCCGTAGAACGCTAAAAATTCGCCGTGATTAAACCTCGCGCGCTTCGATTGCGCACCTATTCATGGCCTCGACATTGATGGAGGTCTTTTCGTTTTTGGCTCCACCACACCCATTGCTCCGAGCTGGGAGTGCTGATGGGGCTGAATCAAATCTGCAGGTCAAGGCCTGTCGTATCCCTAGCTCCCTGACAGGGAGGAACCGAGATGTCCAACATGCCAGACAAACCAGACACATGGGCGATAGCGCTTGCGTGGTTGAGCCAGCATTCGCCGATCCTCTATGCGGCTGCGCTGTCCTGCGCAATGGCCGTCTTGCGGATCACTTACGGTGGCGGCACACGTCGCCAGATGCTGGTGGAGGGCGCCATATGCGGAGGCCTAACACTGACCATCATCAGCGGCCTAGATTTCTTCGGGTTGCCCCAGAGCATGGCGACTTTCGCCGGCGGCTGGGTTGGCTTCTTGGGCGTGGAGAAGATCCGCAACATCGCGGATCGGGTGACTGACTTCAAGTTGCCGAGCCGCAAGCCTGAATAATCCGCGACACATTTCGCGAATCAGCAAAGAGTGTCGCGACACCGGACTGAGCTTGACTAACGAAAACTGCCTGCGCTACGCGCTGCCGCTGAGCCAAGACATCAACGATGTCCTGACCGAGCTGGATAGCGGGATAACCAAGGCCGTGGGCGCTACTAAGGCTGCTGGACTACCTCAGGGGTTGATCGTCGCAGTGTTGCACGGGCATGCCCACTCCCACGCACAGACCCACATCATTGTGGACTGAGCGCGCTACGACTCCTCGTACTCGCGATAAAGCTTTGCCAATGCGTCGTCGTATTCCTCTGTCTTGAGCTGCGCCTTAAGCGCGGCGATTGTTTCACTTACGTTGGCTACGGCGGTCGCTTCGCTTTTGTTCTTTCGTGCCGACCATTCCCGGGCAGCCTGTATCACCAAGCCCTCAGTGATTCGCTCGATCATTCATATTCCTCATTTGATAAGACGCTTAACCATAGACCAACCATTCTGATTGGAGGCGTAACGGATGAATCGGCCTATGCCACCATTATCACTACTTGAGCTGTCTGATATGGGCGACTTTGGTTCACGTGTGACACCAGCTCCTGAGGTATGGAAGTGGCTCCAGACCGAGATCCTCGCCGATACCGGCACCATCCACAACGAAGATCATGCCCACCTTCTCGATGCAGACATCCGAATCATGTGGGCATCGTCGAGCTTTGAGAAGCAGGGTCGGACAGTTCTTGGCCAAACCGAGCAGGTAGCGTTCCGCGCAGGTGGTTGGCAGAAAGCTCGGATGGAACAACAGATGCGTGATTGGTTCGGCGATGTGCCGGCTTTCATCATCACCTTGGCTGCCGACTACTGCGCTGACTGTTCTGACGCTGACTTCTGCGCACTGGTGGAGCATGAGTTATTTCATATAGCTCAAGAGCTTGATCAGTACGGGGCTCCAAAGTTTACAAAAGAGGGTGCGCCAAAACTTTGTATCCGCGGGCATGATGTCGAGGAATTTGTTGGCGTAGTCAGGCGGTACGGCGCATCAAAAGACGTCCAGCAAATGGTTGAGGTGGCGAACGGGTCCCCCGAGGTCTCAAAGGCTTCGATTGCCCGGTCCTGTGGTACTTGCATCAGAGGGGTTGCATAGGTGGAAGAGCAATGGAAACAGATTCTGGACTGGCCCAACTACGCGGTCAGTGATCGCGGACGAATCAAGAGGCTCACGACTCGAAACAGCGGAGTGGCTGGAGCAATTCTTTCGCAGTTCCTGGTCTCTGGGTATCCGTCGGTGAACCTAACCGATTCCGGAAAGCGAAAATCTGTGCGTGTCCACCGCCTGGTTGCTGAAGCCTTCCTGCCAAAGCCGGTAGGCGCCACCGAGGTAAATCATATTGATGCATCTCGATCCAACAACGACCTGCTCAATCTGGAGTGGGTCAGTGCCTCAGGTAATCGTAAGCACGGATATGATCATGGCGCCAACGCAGCTGAAGGTGAGCGCAACGGCTACTCCAAGCTGACTGAAGATAACGTTCGCGTCATTCGCGCGACCAGGTCGCTGACGAAATCAGTTCAGGCTGAATTGGCTGATCAATTCGGCGTGTCGATGGCGACCGTTAGGGATGTGGCAGCAAGAAGAACATGGGCGCACATCTGAAATGACGCCGAAGTTGAACATATCGAGGGCCTGCGGAACCTGTCTGCTCAAGTCGGCCTGATCCTTGACAGGACCTTGACGGAATAAACCCATATGGCAGCCCTGAAAGATGAGGTGAAGCGCTTCATTGTGCAGGCGTTGGCCTGCTTTGATACGCCGACTCAGGTAGTGCAGGCGGTCAAGGAAACATTCGGCGTCGAGGTGTCTCGCCAGCAGTGCGAGCAGTACGACCCAACGAAACACGCTGGCCGTGAGCTTGGCGTGAAGTGGAAGGCGGTGTTTGAAGATACCCGCAAGCGCTTCCGCGAAGAGACGGCCGAGATCCCGATCGCCAACAGAGCGTTCCGACTCCGGGCCATGAACCGATTCGTGGAACGGGCCGAGACGATGAAGAACATCGGCCTCGCCATGCAGATCCTAGAGCAGGCGGCCAAGGAAGTCGGAGACGTTTATGTCAATCGCAACCGGAAGGACGAGCCAGACGATGAGCCGGCGATCCCGACGCGCATCCAGGTCGACGTAGTGGATGCGAGGAAGACGAATGCCGAGCCTTAACGTTCCGCAGTCGCAGTTCCTCCTCTTGCCCCACAAGTTTCGCGCATTCGTTGCTGGGTTCGGTTCGGGAAAGACCTGGGTCGGATGCTCAGCGCTCAGCAAGCATTTCATGGAGTGGCCCGGCGTCAACGCGGGTTACTTCGCACCGACTTACCCGCAGATCCGCGACATCTTCTATCCCACGATGGAGGAGGTGGCCTACGACTGGGGGCTGAAGACCAAGATCAACCAGGCGAATCATGAGGTTCACATTTACAGCGGCCGGCAGTATCGCGGCACTGTGATCTGCCGGTCGATGGAAAAGCCGCAGACAATCGTCGGCTTCAAGATCGGTCACGCGCTGGTGGATGAGCTGGACGTGTTGACGTCGATTAAGGCGCAGCAGGCTTGGCGCAAGATCATTGCCCGAATGCGTTACAACCTGCCCGGGCTGAAAAACGGCGTGGACGTGACTACGACGCCGGAAGGTTTCAAGTTCGTCTTTCTCCAGTTCGTGAAGCAGTTGCGCGACAAGCCCGCGTTGAAGGAGATGTATGGCCTGATCCAAGCCAGCACCTTCGACAACGAGCTGAACCTGCCTGACGACTACATCGCGTCGTTGATGGAGTCCTATCCCGAACAACTGATCCGCGCGTACCTAAATGGCCAGTTCGTCAACCTGACATCCGGATCGATCTACCACGCCTACGACCGCAAGCTGAACCAGTGCTTCGACACGGTCCAGCCCGGTGAGCCGTTGTTCATCGGCATGGACTTCAACGTCGGCAAGATGGCGGCGATTACGCACGTCAAACGTGATCAGGGCCTGCCGCGCGCTGTGGACGAGTTGATGGATGGCTATGACACGCCGGACATGATCCGTCGCATCAAAGAGCGTTACTGGGCACACACCGGTAACGACTACAAGAAAACCTGCGAGATCCGGATCTACCCGGACGCCTCTGGCGATTCGCGCAAGTCGGTAAATGCCAGCCTCACCGATATCGCCATGCTCAAGCAGGCGGGTTTCACGGTCATCGCGCCTGCGGCCAACCCGCCGGTGAAGGATCGGATCAACGCCATGAACGCTATGTTCTGCAATGCGCAGGGCGAGCGGCGTTACCTGGTCAACTCGTTTACATGTCTGACCTACGCCGACGGCCTAGAACAGCAGATCTGGGCGCCCAACGGCGAGCCGGACAAGAGCCAAGGAAACGACCACGCCAACGACGGCGGCGGTTACTTCATTCACCGCGAGTACCCGATTATCAAACCGGTCACCGCTATCAAAATGGGATACGCCCGATGAGCAACGACGTTTCCTTCAAGCGGGCGGACTACATCGAAGTATTGGATCGCTGGTCAACCGTTCGCGACGTTTGCGCCGGCCAGCACCGAGTTGTCGACCGACTGCCTTACATCAACGCTCACGACAAGTCGCCAGAAAACGTAGATCGAAACAAGGCCTATCGCGAACGGGCGGTGTTCAAGAACGCCACTGGTCACACGCGAAACGGATTGCTCGGTTTGGCCTTTCACAAAGATCCGACGCTGGTCGTTGCGAAGAAGCTGGAGTATCTGCAGGACGATGCCAACGGCTTCGGTGTGAGCATCTACCAGCACTCGCAAGGCACGCTGGAAAAGGTGCTTGAGGCTGGGCGGCATGGTCTGTACGTCGACTATCACCAAGACGCCGGCGCCGGTGGGCACTCGGTGATCCTGTCGTACTGCGCCGAAGACATCATCAACTGGCGCACAGGCATGGTGAACGGTCACTGCGTACTTACCCTTGTGGTGCTGCGTGAATCGCCGGAAATCGAAGACGGCTTCGGCTTCAAGGTGATCGAGCAGTACCGGGAATTGGCCCTTGAGGATGACGGATTTGTCTGTCGTGTTTGGCGCCGTTCAGGGCCGAAAGGTGGCGGGCCGCTGGCCGTTGTTCAGGAATTCAAACCCACCGGCGCCGCCGGACGCCTTAAGGAGATCCCGTTCACCTTCGTCGGCGCACAGAACAACGATCCGAGCATTGACGAGTCGCCGCTCTACGATATCGCCATGATCAACTTAGGCCATTACCGGAACAGTGCCGACTACGAAGATAGCGTCTTCTGGTGTGGCCAGGCCCAGCCATGGATTTCCGGTCTGGATGAACAGTGGCGCGACTGGATGGAGAAGAACGGCGTTTACGTCGGCTCACGTGCCCCGATGATGCTGCCAACAGGTGGCGCCTTCGGTTATGCCCAGCCACTGCCGAACACGCTGGTCAAAGAGGCCATGGCCGACAAGAACCAGATGATGATTGAGCTGGGTGCACGGATGGTCGTAGCTTCGCTCGCTACTAAGACCGCGACCGAGTCGCGCGGCGATCAGTCTGCATCGACTTCAGTGCTCGCCGGCTGTGTGGCCAACGTTAGCGAGGCCTACACCCGGGCGATCATGTGGTGCTGCACCTACATGGGCGTCGACGACGCTAAGGTCGCTTATCAGATCAATCAGGAATTCGTGGAGCTGACGGCTGATCCGCAAATGACCACCGCACTGGTCGGCCTATGGCAGAACGGTGGATTCGCCAAAGCGGATCTTCGGGCGTACCTGCGTAAGTTGGGCCTGATCGCGCCTGAGCGTACAGACCAGCAGATCGATGGTGAGCTGGCAGAGCAGGGCGACGGCTTAGGTCTGGACGACGAGGATAAAGTAGATGGCGGCAAACCAAGCAATTCTTGACGCCACGATTCGGCACGCGGTCTTCCTCGAAAAACTGAAGGCCGGGGAGGTTGGAAAGTTTGCACCCTTCCTGAAAGAGATCGATCGCTCGATTCGCGCCAGACTCACCCAGTCGGATCTGACCGAGTACAACGTGAAGCGGTTGGAGGCGCTGCTGAAGGAGGTTGATAGCTTGCTGCTGGGCATCTTCGACCGCTACAGCGCGCAACTGAACCTCGACCTGATCGACATCGCCAACTATGAGGCTGAGTTTGAGGCGTCGAGCCTGTCCCGGTCTGCGCCGGTCGGTGTCTCGCTTGATGTCGTGGCCCCCACAGCGGCCGCTATCCGCACCGCGGTACTGACCAACCCTCTCAGCGTACGCGGTACCGGCGGCGGCAAGCTGTTGAAGTCGTTCATCAAGGGCTGGACCAGTACCGAGCGCGAGCGCGTCACTGGTACGATCAGGCAGGGCTTCTTCGAAGGGCAAACGAACTTCCAGATCATCCGCAACATCCGCGGCACGAAGCTGGCCGGCTACAAGGACGGAGTTCTCGCCACCACCAGCCGCAATGCCAGCACTGTCGTACACACCGCGATACAGCATGTGTCGTCTCAGGCGCGCATGGAGGTGGCCAAGGCTAATACGGACATCGTGTCCGAAGTCGAGATGGTTGCCACGCTGGACAGCAAGACCAGTCAGCAATGTCGGTCGATGGATAAACGCCGGTTTCCGGTTGATTCCGGGCCGCGTCCGCCGTTTCACCCAAATTGCCGCACCACGTTCGTCCTCCTGACCAAGCTCAGCGAGATGTTCGCCAAGGGCGCTACCCGGGCTTCGGTGGGCGCAGATGGAGCAGGGCAGGTCAGTGCGAGCCTCGACTATTACCACTGGCTTCAGCAGCAGCCGGCGTCGTTTCAGGACGTGGCAATCGGGCCGGTGCGGGCGAAGCTGTTTCGCGAGGGAGGGCTGAGCGTTAAGCGCTTCGCGGAGCTGCAGCTCGATCGAAACTTCGCTCCGCTGACACTGGCGCAGATGAAGATTCTGGAGCCCTTGGCATTCCAAAGAGCGTCGCTTTTATAAGTTGCATCACTCTTGGCATTTGGCCTTCTGGTCGCGGAATTCGTCCATGAGCTTGAAGAATTGGTTCGGCCACTCGGTCATTGCGTTTTGGCTCTGCAGTGCGACCCGATCAACATCTAATTTGCTTTCTACATTCAGCATCTCTTGGACTGCCATTGTCACCTTCAGCGCTGAGTGCCCCATTTCAGGTGGTGCATATGCAATTAGCTCAAATCCCGAGCGAATGACTTTTTCTGCGTCGGGTCTCGAATCGTCGAATGACAGCTTCTTGTTAGACCCTCGACTTATGAGATCTGCAATGTTTCCCAGGAAAGCTTCGGTTTTTTCTCGAATTTTCATTTCTTGAATATCGATTCTTTGGATACAGCTCTGAGCTACGGCTTGCTTAGTTGATTCGTTGCTGGCAAACCACGTGAGCCCCGCTCCGGCAGCTGCGACAAAACCCGTGATGAATGCCGCGTATATGACCTCAGAGGCCCGTTTTTTTTCAGTAGCGGCGTCGCTTGCCTTAATTCGAAATACACGTCTCATCTTTTTTCCCGTTGCTAAAGAGGTCTGCTCTCTAGGGCAGCTCATACAGCCTAACGGCCAGTTTTTAAATTCCCACCGCTTCGGCGGTTTTTTTATGCCTGCAAAGTGGGCGACACATACCCAAGGGGTGCATCAACGTGGCAGAAGAAAAAGAAATCGACCTAGAAAACCCGGCTATCAAGGCCGCTATCGCGACTGCCGTTGAAGCATCTGTTTCAGGGTTGAAATCCAAGAATACCGAGTTGCTGGGTAAGCTGAAGGACACCACCGGCAAGCTCACCCAGTTTGAAACCCAGTTTGAAGGCATCGATATCGACGCCGTCAAAGGTCTGCTGAGCCGGGCCGGCCAAGACGAAGAAACCAAGCTGCTGACAGAGGGCAAGGTGGACGAAGTCTTCAACCGCCGCACCGAACGCCTGCGTGGTGACTACGACAAGCAGTTGAAGACCATCAGCGAGCGCGCCGAAAAGGCTGAATCCTTCGCTGCCAAGTTCCAGGGCAAGGTTCTGGGTGACTCGGTGCGCGGTGCGGCACTGAAAGCCGGCGCTCTGCCAGAAGCAACTGACGACATCATCCTGCGCGCCAAAGGCGTGTTCACCCTTAACGACGATGGCGATGCAGTCGCCGTTGATGAATCCGGCCAGGTCATCCTCGGTAAAGACGGCAAGACCCCTCTGACTCCGCTCGAATGGGCGGAATCTCTGCGCGAAAGCGCACCTCATCTGTGGCCAAGGGCTTCAGGGACATTTGCCCCGGGCGGGGGTGGCGGCAAGGCTGCATTCAAGCGCTCCGAAATGACCTCCGAGCAGAAGCGCGATTTTCAGCGCAAGCACGGCCAAACCGCATATCTCGCATTGCCCAAGTAAGGGGATTCACCCATGGCTACAACCGTTAACAGCGACCTGATCATCTACAACGATGAGGCGCAAACCGCATATCTGGAGCGTGTCCAGGACAACCTGGATGTGTTCAACGCATCGTCCAACGGCGCGATGGTGCTGGACAACGAGCTGATCGAAGGCGACTTCCGTAAACGCGCTCTCTACAAACTGAACGGCTCCCTAGAGCACCGCGACGTCAACTCCGACGGCAAGGTAACTGCCAAGAAGATCAGCGCCGGCGAAGCTGTCGGCGTCAAGGCTCCATGGAAATACGGTCCGTACCAGACCACTGAAGAGGCTTTCAAGCGCCGCGGTCGTCCGGTCGAGGAGTTCTCCCAGATCGTCGGTGCCGATGTTGCTGATGCGACTCTGGAAGGCTTCATCCAGTACGCAACTGCTGGTCTGCGTGCCGCCATCGGTTCCAACGCTGACATGGTGGTCTCGGCCAACATCGAAACCGACGGTAAGAAGACGCTGACCCGCGGCATGCGCAAGTTCGGCGACAAGTTCGGCCGTATTGCTCTGTGGGTCATGCACTCCAGCGCCTACTTCGACATCGTCGACGAAGCCATCACCAACAAGATCTACGAGGAAGCTGGCGTCGTGATCTACGGCGGCCTGCCGGGCACCCTGGGCAAACCGGTGTTGGTGACCGATACCGCGCCGGCGGACGTGATTTTTGGCCTGCTGCCAAACGCGGTAACCATCACTGAATCCCAGGCCCCGGGCTTCCGTTCCTACGAAGTGAACGACGAAGAAAACCTGAGCATCGGCTACCGCGCTGAAGGCACGGTGAACATCGATGTGCTGGGTTACAGCTGGAAAGCCACCACTGGCGGTTCCAACCCGACCTTGGCTGCCGTCGGCTCCGCTGCCAACTGGGTCAAGCACGCGGGCAGCAACAAGGTCACCGCTGGCGTGATGATCACGCTCACCGCAACGCCTCCTATCACTGGTGGCTAAGTCTAAACGCGCGGTCAGCAATGGCCGCGTTGGAGAAACACATGGAACTGACTTACAGCAACCAACTGAACGGCTTCGACCCGGAGAAGCGTTATCGCAATCCGGAACACTTCGATAAGCCCGAAGCCGGCGTCACCAGCGTGCTGGTGATTGGCGATTGGCCGAGCGTGGTCAATGCGTACGAAGCAGCCGGCATTGACGTATCGGTGAAGGAAGCCAAGCGCGTGCTGATTGTTGGTGCGGGCAACCAGGTTGAACTGGAAAAGGTGATCGCGGCTTTGCGTGCTGAGCATGGATCGATCCAGATCCTTGTTGACGGCCTGGAAGATGGCGAGATTGATCGTCCCGAGTCGGGCGAACTGGCGTTACGCTTGTTTGAAGTGCTGGGCACCATCCATGCTTCGGTTGTTGAGCTGACCTCTGAGCGTGACGGCCTAGTCTTGATTGTCGACGCACTTCGCGGCGAGGTTGAAGAGCTGAAGAAGTCCGCCCTCACGCCGCCGGCTGATGAGTCTGGTGAAATCGCGGCGCTGAAGGCAAGGCTCGATGAAGCCAATATCCAGTACCGTGCCAACGCCTCGAAAGAATCCCTCGAAAAACTCGTCGCTGAGTTGCTCAAGAAGTAATACTGCTGGCTGTCGGTCCCCCGGCGGCCAATCTACAAACCATTGCAGCGAGTTGACGCATGAAACTCATCATCGAGGACGGCACAGGCAAGTCTGACGCCGAAAGCTACGCGAGCGCCGAGGACCTGGCCATGTATGCCGGTAAGTTTGGCGTGACCATCCCTGCGGACGCAGCTAAGCAGGAAGCGCTGCTGCGCCGGGCCGCCCTGGCGATGGATGGCATGACTTGGAAAGGGCGCAAGACCAACAGCGAGCAGGCTCTGTCCTGGCCGCGTCGGGGCGTCGAACTGGATTGCGAGATCAAGCCTAACAATTATCTACCGGCGCGGATCCAGTATGGACAGATGGCCTTGGCTGCTGAGATCCATCAGGACGATATCGATCCGGTGGAGAAGCGCAAAGGCGCAATTACGCTGGAGCGTGTCGAGGGCGCGGTAACGCGCGAGTACGCGACGATCTCGAACACCAGCGGCCGGGTGTTGCCGGCGGCGCCAGACCGGCCGAGTGCAACCCAGTTTGCTGACTACTTGCAACGCCGCGGCCTGTTTGCAGTTCGCGCATAGTGGTAGCGTTGGGGTTCACTCAATGGAGCTCCAAATGGCTGACAGAAAAAGCGTTGCCGAAAAGGAAATTGAAGCGTGGGATTTGTATGCAGCTGCAGCAATCACTGCTATCGCTTCGAGGGAACCAGCCGATGGGGCTGTCCTCGCAGATGAGGCGGCTCATTATGCTGACGCGATGTTGCTTCGCCGAAGAAAGAAGCTGTCTCAGCTATGGGACGAAAGCGAAGTATAAAAAGAGCCCAGCCATCGCGCTGGGCTATTCACATTTGGAGCGCTGATGGCCACCTTCTACGACGAAATGGCCTTGATGGCTCTGGAGATGATCACAGAGTTCGGCCAGCCCGTGATCATTCGGGCAACCACTGTCGGCGAGTACGATCCGGATGCCGGTACCGCGCCGCCCGACAGTACGAAAGAGCAAACCGCCCAAGGCATCCTGCTCGACTTCACCGGCCAAGAATTTCAAAATAACAGCCTCATCAAGCAGGGCGACAAGAAGCTGAAGATCGCTGCCCAGGAGCTGGAGTGGGTGCCTGACTTACTGAATAAGGTCATTGTTCAAGGTCGCACATGGTCAATCGTCCCGCCGCTGAAAGAGATCAATCCGGCCGGCACCCCGATTCTCTACGAATTGCAGTTGCGGTCGTGATTCGCGCCGGCGCCGGTCAGTCCGGCAGTTTCGCTTTGAGTCTCGCCGAGTTCGCAGCCCAGGCCACTGAAGCCATCGACGCCAGTCTGCGCGAGATCATCATCGAAGTGGGCAACAGCCTCATTCGCATGTCACCGGTAGGCAACCCCGAGATCTGGGCACAGAACGCCGTCGCGAGTCAGTACAACAAGGCTGTCGACGATCACAACAGCGGACTGCGGAATGATCCGGCCAATTTGACGAAGGCCGGCCGGCTCAAGCCCGGGCGAAAGCTTCACGACGGCATGGATATCAGCGCGCCGAGTGGCTACGTTGGCGGCCGGTTCCGGGGCAACTGGATGTTAAACATTGGTTCGCCGGATAGCACCACGACCGAAGAGGTCGATCCCACCGGAGCCAAATCAACGGCGCGGATCGTTTCCGGCGCAATCGAATTCAAAGCCGGCGATACCTGCTACATCACCAACAGCCTTGGGTATGCGATTCCGCTGGAGTTTGGGCATTCGACTCAGGCGCCAAGTGGGATGGTCCGCGTTACCGTGGCCCGCTTCCAGCAGATCGTGCTGGAGGCCATCAGGAACAACCAGGTATGAGCCATAACCTCATCGCTTCGATATTCGAAGCCAGGCTGATCAACTGGGCTAAAGCATTGCCGGTACCGCTGAAGGTCGTCGTCGAGAACGAGGCTTACACGCCTGCTGATGGCGCCACTTTCCTGAAGGCGTTCACGCTGCCGGCCGACACGGCAAGCAACACGCTGGCCGGCGACCACAAGCTGTACACCGGCGTGTTTCAGGTCAGCATCGTGACGCCCTCCGGCAAATATCGCGGGGCGGCCGGCTCGCTGGCCGATCAGATCGCCGCGCTTTTCCCGCTGTACGAGCGAAACACCAAAGGCGCGTTGACGGTGGTGACCATGACGCCGGTTGACCCCGGCCCCGGCATATCCGACGACACAACCTTCACCGTGCCTGTGTCGTTCCAATACCGATCCGACACAACAATTTAATTCGCCCATTGGGCAAACCCGAAACCCGCCATGAGCGGGTTTTTTCATGTCTGAAAAGAGGAAACACCAATGGCTGGCATTCAAATGCCCAACGGCGCAACGTTCGAAATTGCTTCCGCCTACGGCACCGCAATCCCATTCACCTCGCTGAGCAACGCGAACCCGGCGGTTGCTACTGCCGCAGCACATGGCTTGGCCGACGGCGACATCATCGCAGTCAACTCCGGCTGGACCCGCCTCGATGGCCGCGCCATTCGGGTTGCCGATATCGCGAGCGGCACCTTTGCGCTGGGCGGCGTCAACACCGTCAACGTTCAGCAATATCCGGCGGGCTCCGGCGTTGGCTCGGCGCGGGAAGTGACCTCGTTCACTGAGATCTCGCAGATTACCGAGCTGAACTCTACCGGCGGTGATCAGCAGTTCCTGACATACGGTTTCCTGGCTGACGATGATGATCGGCAGATGCCGACCACCAAGAACCCGATCACGCTTTCCATCACGGTCGCCGACGATCCGTCCAAACCGTATGTCGATGTCTGCGAAGCAGCTGATGACGACAAGCAGCCGCGCGTGCTCCGGCTCAATCTCCCGGGTGGCAGCAGCATCGTCTACAACGGCTACGTGTCGATCACCTCGACCCCGACGATGTCTCGCAACAATCTGATGACCCGCGTTATCAGCGTGGCGCTGACTGGTCGCCCAGCCCGTTATGCGGCGGTGGTGTAAGCCATGGCCAAGTTCAAGATTGCTCAAAACCCGACGTTCAAAGCCGACGTGGATATTCCGCGCGTCGGCGGCACCACGATCAAAGTGCCGTTTGAGTTCAAGTACCGAGATCGCAAGGAGCTAGCAGTGCTGTTCGCAGGCTGGCAGGAAAGCGCGAAGGAAGATCAGGAGCGCTTTAAGGCCAAGGGGGACGAACTCACGTTGATCGAGATCACCGACTCTCATGTCGAGCGGCAGATCGAGCAGGTCACCCAATTGGTCACTGGCTGGGGTTTCGACGACAAGCTCGGTGCTGAGTCTATCCGCGCCCTGGTTGAAACCTCGGCCGGTGCCGGTGACGCGATTGTCGATGCTTACCAGAAGGCTTTCTCGGCGGCCCGACTGGGAAACTGACGAAGGTCGCCCGCCTGATGTACGAGCCTGGTCCGTCTGAGGCGGATCTGGCGGCGTTCGGCTTGTCCCTCGCTGACATCCCGGAAGAGGAGTGCGAAGTACTTGCTGAAAACTGGCCGGCCTTCGTGCTTTTCAACGCCATGTCTACTCAGTGGCGCACCGGCATGGGCGGGGCTACTGGCCTTGATTACACCGCTCTTCGAGACGTCTCCGACTTCGTCGGCACATCCAGAAAACAACTCAGAGAGATATTCCCAGATCTTCAGGCAATGGAGGTCGAGGCCCTGCTCGTCATGAGCGAATCGAAGTAATGGAGCACTCATGTCGGGCACAATTGCACAGTTAGGTGTCGCCGTTGATTCAGGCGAGGCAGTCCAGGCCGCTACGGATCTGGAGCGCCTCGCGCAGGCCGGCGCCAAGGCAGAAAAAGCCGCTGATGGTGTGGCGGCAGGTTTCGGTAAAGCGGCAACCGCATCAACCGGCCTGGCCTCCGCCGATGGCAAACTGGCCGAGTCCACCGAAGACGCCATGAAACGTCTGACGGCGATGGCGAAAGCCTCGCTGGAGTCAAGCGAGTACTACCAGCGGCTGACCACCAGCGTCGGTACCAGTGCATCAGCAATGGACGCCTCGGGTTCGTCAGTCAGCAGTCTCGCGGCACTCAAGCGGCGCTTGCAGGCTGAATCGGACGCACTGATCGGCTCGACAGACAAAGAGGCTGATGCGGCGAAGAGGGCGGCGGCTGCGACCGGTGTACAAGCGGAGGGATTGCAAGCGCTGCTCGGCAAGATCAATCCCGCCATTGCAGCGCTCGACAAGCTCGATCAGCAACAAGCCCAGCTCCAGAAGTACAAAGCGGCCGGGCTGATTGATGCCGACACCTTCCGCGAATACTCGACCCGCATCGACGCTTCCCGGCAGAAGCTGGGCGACTTCGACGAAGGGCTTCGCAAAACTGGTGTCAGCTCGAAGCAGACCGAGGAAGCACTGCGACAACTACCGGCACAATTCACGGATATTTTCACCAGCCTGGCTGGTGGTCAAAACCCGTTGTTGGTGCTGCTTCAGCAGGGAGGGCAGATCAAGGACTCGTTCGGTGGCGTGGGTGCCACTCTTGAAGCGCTGAAGGACAAGTTCCGGTCACTCTTCACTGGTGGCGCCGGCGCTGCGGTGTTGGGCGAATCGCTCGCCGGCATTGCCACCAATGCCAAGGACGTGGCCGACAACGCAGGGGAGGCTGGTGAAAGTCTGTCGGACCTGGCTGAAAGCTCGAACACTGCGGCCGAAGCGGCAGAAAACGCCCAAAAGGCATACGGCGCGCTGCCACCGAGCGTGACCGGTGCATCAACAAGCGTCTTGGGTATGGCTGCTGCGGTAGCGACCGCGGTTGCAGCAGTCGGCACCCTGATTTACGGCTACAGCCAAGGCAGCAAGGAAGCAGACGAGTACAGCAAGGCCCTTATTCTCACCGGCAATGCCGCTGGGACATCAGCCGACCAACTGGCCAATTTGGCTCAGCAGGTCAGCGCTACGAATGGCACTACCGGGGAGGCGGCGGCATCGCTGACTAAGCTGGCTGCCAGTGGAGTCATTGCCGGCTCCAGCTTCAAGGAAATCGCCGACGCTGCCGCCACGATGGAAGACGCCACCGGCAAGTCGGTTGACGCGACCATCGCTGAGTTCATCAAGATCGCCAAAGACCCGGTAGCGGCGGCGAAAGAACTGAACAGCCAGTACCAATTCCTGACGGCGTCGGTGTACTCGCAAATTGTCGCGCTCAAGGAACAGGGCGACACGGTTGGCGCTGCTGATCTGCTCACCAAAGCCTATGCCGATACCATCCAAGAGCGTTCTGGGCAGGTCACGCAGAATTTAGGCTTGTGGGAAAAAGCGTGGAAGGGCGTAAAGGATTCTGCGAGCGGTGCACTCGATTCGATTCTGGATGTCGGCAGGGTGCAATCCATTGACGCCCAGATCGCCAACCTTGAAAAGATCGTCGGCGATCGCAAAGGCGGTTTTCTGACTTCACTTTTCCCCGACGATTTGGGGGCGTCCAGTAGCTCGACGAAGTTTCTCGAGCAGCAGCTGGTGGATCTCAAAAAGCGCAAAGTTGCACTGGCTGAGAACGCTGCAATTGAAGCCAATCGTGCAAAAGTACAGAAGGAGGGGATTGAAGCTGAACAGCGACTCAAGCAGATCAGCGATTCAAACCTTACCAACGCCGAGAAGCGCGACAAGCTGACGAAGGCTTATCTGCGGGACGTTGAGGTACTGAGAAAGGCCAATCCTAACGATCCCAAAGTCCAGGCCGACTATGTCGCAAAAACGCTTCAGAACATCAAGGACAAGAACAGGGATCAGAAGGGTCCTTCGACCGGCGCCGTCGACCTCACCGGTTACAACGCCGCGCAGAACGCCCTCAAGGAAATCCAGGCCGAATACGCGAACACCCAGAAACAACTGGATGCCGCGCAGAAGGCGGGGCTGATCTCGCAGCAGGAATATCTGCTGAAGCGCGAGGCACTGATCGGCAACGAGCGGGACGAGGTCACTGCCGCATACGAGACAGAGATTGCAGCGCTCGAAGCCGCCAAGTCCAAGGCCAGCACAACGGCTGAGCAGCGCATTCAGCTTGACCAGAAGATCGCCGATGCACGCACCGACATGGTCAAGGCGCAGAAGGCGGCGGACAGCGAACTGGATGTGCTGGCGACGAATGAATTGGGGCGACTGAAGAAGCAGGAGCAGGCCGTTCAGATGTACACCAGCGCATTGCAGAAGCAAGTCGAAACCTTGCGCGAGCAGGGAAAGCGCGCGGCTGCGGGACTTGGTCAAGGTGATCGGGAGCGCGGTTTAACCGATCAGCAAAACTTTATCGACGACCGCTTCAATCAGCAAAAGCTGGATCTTGCCAATCAGTACGGCGACGGCTCGCGCGGTATGAGTCTCGACGAGTACACGCAGAAACTGGCGGCGCTGAAAAACACGCAACAGGATCTACACGACACCGTTCAGGCCAACTACGACGAGATGACCGCAGCCCAAGGAGACTGGAGCGCTGGCGCATCGTCGGCGTGGCAGAACTACCTAGAGTCGGCGCGCGACGTTGCCGGGCAGACCAAAAGTCTGTTCACCAACGCCTTCAGCTCAATGGAAGACGCGATCGTCAACTTCGCCATGACTGGGAAGCTTTCGTTTGCCGACTTCACCAAATCAATTCTGGCTGACATGGCGCGGATCGCGACTCGGCAGGCCAGTTCGGCACTGCTGAGCAGTTTGGTCGGCGCCGCTACAAGTTACTTCACTGGAGGCGGTGCGACGGCGTCTGCGACGGCAGGTGGGGCGGAGGCCGGGGCCCAGAGTTTTGGCAGTCAGTTTGATGCCAGCTCTGCATCCGTGTCTTTCGGTGGTGGTCGTGCTGTAGGTGGTGGTGTTGAACCGAACACTTTCTACGAAGTGAATGAAAACGGGCCTGAGCTTTTCAATCAGGGCGGCAGGTCATACCTCATGACTGGCGCGAGTGGCGGTAGCGTCACACCTCTGACTTCCGGTGGCGGGCCAGCGCTTGCCGCAATGTCCGGTACCGGCGGCGGCAATATTTACAACTTCCCTGTATCGGTCTCGGTGCAAACGTCTGGCAGCGAGGGCGGCGGGGTCTCGCAAGAGGCATCGAGCCAACTCGGCAAAGGCATCCAGCAGGCTGCAAAAACTGAAGCGGAAACTGCGATTGCCCGAGCTCTACAGCCAGGCGGTTCAATCTGGCGTCTTACAAATGGGAGGGGTTGATGGCTATCGAGACATTTATCTGGCCGACCCAACACGGTGACTCACCCGAGATTACTTATCGGGTGCGCACCTCGCAGTTTGGCGGCGGCTACAAACAGGAAGTTGGCGACGGGCCGAACAACAAGGAAGACGCGTATCCGATCACCTACAGCGGCCCGCAGGCCAAAGTGCAGGAGATCATGAGCTTCCTTGACCGACACGCCGGCGCGAAAGCCTTCCTTTGGACAACTCCCTTTGGCCAGCTTGGTCTGTTCACCTGCAAGAACCCCGTGCCCACTCCGGTGGGCGGCGGCGTTTTCAAACTCACCGCCACGTTCGAGCGTGCATTCCATCCATAAGGGGCAACCATGCCGCTGATTAGTGACATCCAGGTGCTTGAACCTGGGAGCGAAGTGCTGCTCTTTGAATTGGACGGCACGGACTACGGTGCGGACGTTCTGCGCTTCCACGGGCACGCAATTCCGCACACGGCGGCGGAGCTGATCGCCGCCGGCGACAATGCCGACCAACTGCCGGCGAAGGCCATCTACTGGCAGGGCAACGAGTACAGCGCGTGGCCGATGCAGATCGACGGCATCGAGACGAACGGCGACGGCACTGCAGTACGACCGACGCTGTCGGTGGGCAATGTCAACGGTCGCATCACCGCGCTCTGTCTGGCGTTCGAGGATCTCCTCGAGTTCAAGCTGACGATGCGGCACACGCTCGGCACCTACCTCGACGCGGCGAACTTCTCAGCTGGCAACCCGACGGCCGACCCAACCCAGGAGACGATCGAGGTCTGGTACATCGACCAGAAAACGAACGAGGACGGGGAGACGGTGAGTTGGGAGCTGGCCAGCCCGGGCGACGTAGGGAATGAGTCGATCGGTCGACAGGCCACAACCCTTTGCCATTGGTGTCTCACCGGCGGCTATCGCGGGCCGAACTGCGGCTACACCGGGCCGTACGTCACGAAGGACGGTGTCATCACTGACAACCCCGAACTGGACGAGTGTGACGCCACGCTGGGCAAGGGATGCATCCCGCGCTTCGGCGAGGGAAACCCGATGCCGTTCGGAGGCTTCCCCGCTGTATCCCTGATCGCAAGGAGCTGACATGCGAAAGCACATCTTGAATGCGATCCAGGAACACGCGGCAGCCGAGTACCCGAAAGAGTGCTGCGGGCTCTTGCTGGCGATCGGTCGCAAACAGCAGTACTACCCGTGCCGCAATGTCTCGACTGAACCGAACGAAGAGTTCCGAATTGACCCGGAAGAGTACGCGGCGGCGGAGGACGTCGGCGAGGTGATCGGCGTTGTGCATTCGCATCCGGACGCTACCAGCAGACCGTCACCGCGTGACCTCGCCATGTGCGAAGCCACCGCGATGCCTTGGCACATACTCAGTTGGCCGGAGGGCGATCTGAGAACTGTCATGCCATCTGGCGACGTTCCGCTGCTGAAGCGGCCATTCGTGCACGGCGCATGGGACTGCTGGCAGGTGTGCGCAGATTGGTACAAGCGCGAGTGGGGGCTGGAGTTCGAAGCCTTCAAGCGCGCCGATGGCTGGTGGGAGAGCAAGGACAACGCCAGCCTGTACGAGGCGAATTACGAGGCGGCCGGCTTCTACCGCGTAGACCAGCCGCAGCGCGGCGACATGATCGTGATGGAGGTGGGACGCACGGTTTACCCGAACCACGCTGGCATCTTCCTCGGCGCTGAACCGGCGCTACCCGGTGAGGACGCAGCGACGTTCGGCCCCGGCCCGTTCCTTCTGCACCACCTGTACGGGAGACCGTCTGAAGTCATTGTCTTCGGTGGGCCTTGGCTCGACCGGGCGCGCTTGATCCTCAGACACAAAGAAACACCCGGCAAACTGTGCGTCTGCCGGGAGTGAAAAGTGCTTAAGGCATCAAGACAGAATCGACAACATGGATCACGCCATTTGACTGCATCACGTCTGCGATGCTGATACCTGCCTTACCGCCTTTGGTGTCTACCGCCCAAAGCTTGCCGTCGTACAGCTTGATATTCAGCGATTCACCTTGAACTGTTTTCAACGCAACGGTGCCGCCGTTCTTTTTGGCGTCGGCCATCATTTGTGCAGATGTGTGAGTGCCGGACACAACATGGTAGGTAAGAATTTTAGTCAGGTTGGCTTTGTTTTCAGGCTTGACTAGAGTATCGACGGTGCCTGCGGGCAGCTTGGCAAAGGCTTCATTCGTCGGTGCGAATACGGTGAAGGGACCTTTGCCGTTGAGCGTATCAACCAGCCCGGCAGCCTTTACTGCTGCTATGAGTGTTGTGTGGTCCTTTGAATTAACCGCGTTCTCTACGATGGTTTTGTTTGGGTACATCGCTGCGCCTCCGACCATCACAGAGTCGGCGGCGAAGCTGATCGTTGCAGTTGCGGAGAGAATAGCGAAGCAGGCTGCTGCAGCAATTTTTTTGTAAAAGGCGTGCATGGTGTATCTCCTTGGCTCTTATGCCCTCCGAGTGAGGGTATTGAATCTACGAGCCAACGATCAAAGTGGATGCACCAGTTCATAAAATAATTTTGTGAGTGCCACAGGTGTCAGACTTTTTTAAACCCGACATCGGCTCTTATCTGCTCAACACTCTGATTGTTGGAGCAGTATTTTGGGCGATCTTCCATAAGTGACGTGATGGCCCGACCCTTCGCCGGGCTTGTTAACCAAAACTCAGCGCGAATCCACCTCTTTTGTGATCTCTGCGGATGATCTGTCTCTGCGCCTACGAACGCTGGTAATGAGCGCATGCAACGGATGAAGTACGGCGGCAACCACGCCAAGCAGCATGATTATGAAGATGATGATCAGCGGGACGCTTTCGTGCGAGAACATGGTGGGTTACTCCTGTAGTCACTATGTTGGAACCCGCAGACTAGACGTATGGAACGATGTTTTCGATGAACGTATGTTCATGCTCTGGCGGTTTAAGTGTGATACGGCGACTGAGAAATGTTTTTCGACACCTACCGAGATCGCAGGGTATAGCCGGTGATATCGTGCACCCTTTCCCACAGGAGTGACCTGCATGAAATTGATCGTAGGAGCGCTGGCTGTAGCGCTGTTGGCGGGGTGTGCGGCTTCGCCGGTGCCTTCCAATGAAGCCAAGCAGGCGCCGGCCAGTCAGCTGTCGGCCTACCAGGCCAAGCCATCAGGGGCATATGGGACACTGCAAGTGATCCGCGACTCTGGGCAGACCGGAAGCCTTTGCTCAATGGCGGTTTTCATCGATGGCAAACAAGCCGCCAAGCTCGACCCGGGTCAGAAGGCATCGTTCTATCTGCCGCCTGATTCGGTTTCAGTTGGCGCCGCTTACACCGGCTCTGGCATCTGCTCCATGGGAGCTGCACGAGTGGAGCGGGAAGCAATCGTGAAAGACGGCGCGATCAAGAAATATCGAGTTTTCACCGGTGGTGACGGGCAGATCGACATACTGCCAACGACCCTTTGAACAGACCGCCTCCGGGCGGTTTTTTATTGCCTGGAGAATGGCATGTGCTCTGCAATCACCTACACACCGTCGACGAAAGTGATGCTGTCCGGTTCGCTCGCGAAAAAGTTTTTTCGAAGCAAGCAATTCCTACTCGACGGCGGATCGGCAGTGGAAGTGTTCCGCGCGCTCAATGCGACGATAGATGGTTTCGCCGAGGAAATTAAGCGGCTGGAGCGTCTTGGACTGAAGTTTGCGATTTTTCGGAACCGCGCAAACATTGGGATGGGCGGATTCGATCTCGGCGGCACGCGGGAAATCCGCATTGTTCCGGTGATCGGTGGCAGCAAGCGTGCCGGTGGGCTACAGACAATCATCGGCACGGTGATGATCGCAGCAGCCTATGTGCTGTCGTTCACACCCTTTGCGCCCGCGTCACCGTTTTTGTATGCGGCCGGTGCGTCTATGGCGATCGGAGGCGTGATCCAAATGCTCAGCCCCCAAGCCTCAGGCCTAAAGCAAAGCGCATCCCCCGAAAACGCACCTTCCTACGCTTTCGGCAGCGCCAAGAACACCACAGCCAGCGGCAACCCGGTACCGATCTGCATCGGCGAACGTCGCTGGGGCGGAATGATCATCTCGGCCTCGATCGTGGCTGAAGACAAAGCGTAATCAGAACAACAGCACACCAGCCGCCCGCGAGGCGGTTTTTTTATGCCTGGAGGAAAGCATGGGCGCAGCAGCACACATCGATATCCACGGCGAGAAAGGCGGTAGTAGCAAGCCGAAGTCGCCGACCGAAGCCAGCGACAGCCTGCGCTCGACCAACCTTGCAAAGCTGTTGATCGCCGTGGGCGAGGGCGAGTTCGACAGTGCCCCCACCGATTACGACATCTACCTGGACAACACGCCGATCCGCGATGCCAGCGGCAACTACAACTTCCCGAACGTGAAGTGGGACTGGCGCCCGGGCTCGGTGGATCAGACCTACATACCGGGCATCCCGTCCGTGGAGAACGAGACGTCGCTCAACATTGAGCTGCGTAACGATTCGCCATGGGTGCGCTCGATCACCAGCATTCAGCTTTCCGCTGTGCGCATTCGCTTGGCTTGGCCAGCACTGCAACGTCAGGATGACGAGGGCAACGTCGGCGGCTACCGCGTCGAGTACGCCATCGACGTGGCCACCGACGGCGGCGCCTATCAGCAAGTGCTGGTGGACGCGGCCGACGGCAAGACCACCACGCGATACGAGCGTTCACGCCGCATCGATTTACCGGACGCCACCACGGGCTGGCAGATCCGCGTGCGCCGCCTGACGCCGAACCAGAACAGCAACAAGATCGCCGACACGATGTTGATCGCCGGTTATACCGAAGTGATCGACGCCAAGCTGCGCTACCCGAACACCGCGCTGCTCTACATCGAGTTCGACGCTGAGCAGTTCACCAACATCCCGGCCGTCACCGTGAAGTGCAAGGCGCGGCGCTGGATGGTGCCGAGCAACTACGACCCGATCCAGCGCACCTACACCGGGACGTGGGATGGCAGCATGAAGTCGGCGTGGACCAACAATCCAGCGTGGATCACCTACGGGGTGTGCACCGAAGACCGTTTCGGCCTAGGCAAGCGCATCAAACCGTTCATGGTCGACAAGTGGGAGCTGTACCGAATCGCGCAGTACTGCGATCAGCTCGTGCCGAATGGGTTGGATGGCGTGGAGCCGCGTTTCCTCTGCGACATGAACCTACAGGGCAAGGCTGACGCATGGTCGCTGCTGCGCGATATCTCGGCGATATACCGGGGCATGACCTACTGGGCTCAAGGTCAGCTGGTGATGCAGGCGGACATGCCGCGCGCTCAGGACTTCGACTATGTCTTCACCCGGTCCAACGTGATCGACGGCAAGTTTTCGTATGGCAGTGCCTCTGCCAAAACCCGTTATACCCGGGCACTGGTCAGTTACGACAACCCGGCCAACAACTATGACACCGACGTCATTCCGTTCGCGGATCTGAATCTGCAACGCCGCTACGGCGACAGGCCGACAGAGCTGAGCGCGATCGGCTGCACGCGCGCATCCGAGGCTCAGCGCCGTGGCAAGTGGGCGATCCTCAGCAACAACCAAGACCGGACCGTCTCGTTCAAGACCGGTATGGAAGGCGTGATTCCACTGCCGGGCCACATCATTCCCGTGGCGGATTCGCTGCTTGCTGGTCGTGAAGTCGGCGGCCGGATTTCGGCGGTCGCGGGGCGGGTGATTTCGCTCGATCGCGACACACAGGCCAAGGCAGGTGATCGGCTGATCATCAACCTGCCGGGCGGTCGTGCTGAGGGCCGCACCGTGCAGAGCGTCAGCGGACGCGCCGTGACCGTCACGGTTGCTTACAGCGAGCCACCTGTTGCGCAGTTGCAATGGGCGCTCGATGCCGATGATCTGGCCATTCCGCTGTATCGGGTATTGCGCACCAAGCGCACCACCGAGGGCGACTACGAAATCAGTGCGCTCCAGTTTGAGCCGAGCAAATTTGCTTTCATCGACACCGGCGCACGCCTGGAAGAGCGCCCGATCAGCGTGATCCCGATCACCGTCGTTCCGGCGCCGGCGAGCGTTTCGCTGTCGTCGACTTCGTCGGTAGTGCAGGGCTTGGCCGTGGCCACCATGACCATCAGTTGGCCTGCTGTCGATGGCGCGGTCGGTTACGACGTGGAATGGCGCAAGGACAGCGGCAACTGGATCAAGCTTCAGCGCACCGGCATGACCAACGTGGACGTGGTCGGCATTTATGCCGGTGCATACGTGGCCCGCGTTCGCGCGGTGAGTGCGTTCGACATCACGTCGCCATGGCGCAACTCGATCCTGACCAACCTCAGCGGTAAGCAGGGGTTGCCGCCGCCGCTGGCATTCCTGACCGCAACACCGTTGCTGTTCGGTATCTACCTGAAATGGGGTTTCCCTGCTGGCGCCGAGGACAGTCAGCGCACGGAGATCTGGTACGGGCCGACGACCAGCCTCGATGCTGCCACCAAGCTGACAGATCTGGCCTACCCACAAAGTGATTTTTCCATGCTCGGGCTCGCTGCTGGCGTGACCTTCTACTTCTGGGGTCGCATCGTCGACAAGATCGGCAACATCGGCCCGTGGTATCCGATCGGCCTTGGCGTGCAGGGGCAGTCAAGCTCTAACGCTGGCGACATCTTGGAGATGATCGCAGGTCAGATTACCGAGACAGAGCTAGGTGAGGATCTGCTGGCAGAGATCGAGAAGATCCCAGGTTTGCAGGCCCAGATCGACGCACTGGATGGGCTGAAGGGCTACGACCCGGAAGCCACCTACGTTGAATATGACCTGGTTGTACAGGGCAAGCGGATCTATCAGGCTACTGGCCCGGTACCGCTCAACATGCCGCCGCCGAACCCGCTTTACTGGCTTGATGTCGGCCAGACAGTGGAGACGGCAAATGGTCTGGCGCAGCAGGTCGCAACCAACACCGCCGAGATTACTGAACTCGACGGCGTCGTAACGGCGACAGCAACTTCATTCGAGGCGCTACGGGCATCGTCGCGAGACGACAACGGCGAAGGGGCGCTTGCAGATGCTCTGAAAGGATGGAGTAGCACCGCTGCGATCGCTACGGAAAGCAAAGTGCGGGCGTCCGAAGGCGAAGCGATGGCTCAACGGCAGATAACGCTGGACGCGAAAGTAGGGCGCAACGAGGCGACCATCAACGAGCTTGATCGAGTGGTTACTACCACCAATTCGGCGACGGCGACGAAGATTGATCAGTTGACCGCGTCCGTTGGGCAAAACACTGCGCAGATTCAGCAAACCTCGACCGCCTATGCGGACACCGCTGGGAAGCTGACGACGATGTGGTCGGTGAAGATGCAAGTCACTGCAAACGGGCAGTACGTCGCCGCGGGCATCGGCCTTGGTATCGAGAACACCGGGGCTGGATTGCAGAGCCAGTTTCTGGTTGCCGCTGACCGTTTCGCCATCGTCAACTCCATTGCCGGCGGCGGAATTTCGGTTCCGTTCGCAGTGCAGGGTGGGCAGGTTTTTATGAACTCGGCGTTCATCCAGGACGGCACGATCACCAACGCTAAGATTGGCGGAGCGCTTCAGTCGACGGATTTCATAGGAAATACCCAAGGATGGATGCTTCCTAAAACAGGGCCCTGGCAGTTGAACGGCACAAACGGGGCGGGTCGTCTTCAGATCGCCAATACAGCAATCCAGCTCTACCACGCCAACGGCGTGTTGGGCATCGATATAAGCCTTTGATATGACCGGACTAACAATAAAAAACGCCGCCGGCGTCGTTATGGTTGACATGACGATGAATATTAGTCAGCGGCAAGGCTATGTCGATACGGCATCGTCGAACGGGTCCGCAGCATTGCCAGCACTGCCAGCGGGGAAGACCCGGTTTTACATTGTTGTCCCGCTGGTGGATTTGCAATTGGAAAAAGGAAAGAAACCAGGCGTGACTATCTCTGGGAATAGCATTTCTTGGGCTTATTCATATTCCACCAGCGGCTGGGGTTATTTCTCGGCTAACTGTCGAATCTACTATGGGTACTACTGATGAAGGTAACTAAGGAGAGTGGTGAGCTTCTGTTTGATACCGATTTAATATGCTATGGGCTAGTGAAGAGCGGATATGTTACTTATCAGGAGACTTGGAGCAGGCGAACTTTAAGGTCGGCGCAGCTAGATCCCAATAACGGAGCCAACTGGGTTCCCGTATCGGTTACGTATGACCCCGCTCACAAAGCTGATGCTCTTTACGGATTCACTCTGTACAACTCGATATCTCCCATCGTGTTTTTAGTTGGGCCCGGCTGTCTGAACGGCACCTCGTTGGCGGGCAATGCCATGACATTTCTTTTTTCCAATGCGGATGCGTCCACAAAGTTTTATTGTTTTGACTTGATGGCAGATAACATTCCCGGTTCGCCCTACATGAAAACTCGAAACGTTAACGGGCTGATTACGTTTAACTCTCTCCAGCCTCCGTTAAACATTGTCTATGCCATTCAGGCTCCCGCGCCACCAACCCCTTCAGGAGGCAAGTATGGAACGACCTACTCGGGAGGGTACAACTACAATTTAAATAGCGGCCCAGTTAACCAGTACAACCGGTCTAGGTTAATTTCGAGGATAGACATCCCGCTGTCAGCCGGTTACGAGTATGCAGCCTACCTTCCGTGGAGCAGGTCTGTAGGTATTTACGACGCGTCTGATATTGGGGGATACCCGGCGTATATCCAATACGGAGGAGCGGAGGGAGCTTTCGGCGGTATGGGCAATATGTCTTTTATTTTTGGAGCTAGCGCAGGAACGACCATGGCGAGTCCACTAACAGCCAACACACACTTTTTTAGCCTGCCGATCGACCGGTTTCCAGTGGCGCTGGTAATAAAGACGAACAACCTGCCTTTCCCGTACAACTGATCACTTCCCATCTTACCTGAACATAAAAGAAGGATTTCTCCATGCCCTGGTACAAATCGGGAACGGTCTCTATCACCCAAAATTCCAGCGCAGTGATCGGTTCCGGCACCGCCTTCATTTCCAACGGCCGGGTCGGCGATGCGTTCCGCGGCCCGGACGGCGGTTGGTATGAGGTCACCAACATTGCCAGCGATACAGCGATGTCCATTTCACCGGCTTACAAGGGCGTGACTGTTGCTGGCGGCGGTTACGCCATCGCACCGATGCAGGGATACGTGAAGGACTCGGCCGATGCGCTGCGTGGCATCGTGAATCAGTACGGCGCCAAGCTTGCCGCGCTCGGCTCCACTGGCAACTACGAAATCCTGCCGATTGATAAGGGCGGTACTTCCGCGAACGACATCCCGACGGCTCGAGCAAATCTCGGGTTGACCCTTCAATCCTCTGCAACTGACTCCACGCCCAGCCGGGTTTTATTGACCGGGGCTTTCGGCCTAGGCGGGATTGGTGGCGCGCCCATCGTCACCGATCTGTACAACGGGAGGGCGTTCGAAGCGGTTCAGTTCAACAGCGGCACCGCCGGTGCTCAGACATCGTTCGGCTGCGCACTGCGTGTTCAGGGTTCGTCCGGGGAGTGGCGCAACATCCTGCAGTTTGGCACCAGTGGGGAGCTGAACTGGACCACGATCACGAACCCGACCTCGGGCGGCACTTGGCGTAATTACACGATTTACCACAGCGGCCTTGCGGCTGGTAACTACATTCCGACCACGCTCCAGAACAATTACTCGACTCAACCGAGCCGCCTGAACGGTTACCGAATGTACCTCGGCAAAGTCGAGGTGAAGATGAACATCATCTTCCCTGCGAGCTACACGGATGGCATGGTTGTTACGATATTACCTGCGGGGTTTAGACCCGATCAGGCGTTCGCGATACCGGGAACCTTTGGCTCTCGGGTGGTCGTAAACACCGACGGCACGGTCGCCGTTAATGGTGGTGTCGCCGGCGCCTCTACCAGTTTCGCCTTTGAGTTCAAGCCAGCATGAATCGAATCGTAGAGTTGGATCAATCCGGAAGATTTGTCTCGGACTTCATCGAAGGTATCGGCCTTCCCACCCCCAACAACTGGACCGCTGATATTTGTCCAGACGGATTTTTCGCCGGGCGTTATGCGGGGTCCCGATCAATCTCCGGCGAATGGGTGAAGGGGGCCTGGGTCGACGACAAGGCGCTGTCCGACCAGGAACTGGCTGACCTGAAGTGCGCCCAGTTGGTGAGCGAGGCGATGTCGAAGGTTGATCGACTCCTCGAACAGGCCGCGCTGCGAATTGCGCCACTGCAAGATGCAGTGGACATCGATGAGGAGACAGAGGATGAGGGAGTTCGGCTGAAAGCCTGGAAGAAATATCGAGTTGCCCTCAACCGACTTGCAGAACAACCGGGATATCCGCAAGACATCGATTGGCCCATAACGCCGACCAGTTCAATGTGAATTTCACTGAATGACGTGCGCGCGCGGGATACCGTGGTGAGGAAAATAGAATCCTATTCGGCTGCAGAAAATTCCCACCTGCTCTTTTGCGTCTTGATATGCTCAGGCAAGGAGCGCTGGACTCCACAGGCTGAGGATAATGTGATGTGAATGATTTTTTCGTCACCATCCTTAGCAATGGGGACCTCAGCAAAATGAGAATGGCTACTCTCTATGAAGCGAACTGAAGATTATTTATGGAAACGATTTGGCCGCTAACGGAAAGCCGTAATTCAGTAAAGTCAATGATCGATCGCTTGGCTTATCAAGTTAAACGTACTCCCGGATTCTGTAATATCTGTGGGCGGTTTACAGTATTTAAAACACACGTGGCAGGCTTTCGTGAGCATGTAGAGTGCAGTCGATGCGGCAGCAGAAATCGTCAGCGGCAAATCGCATCAGTTCTAATGTCTTATGCATTAGCTCGTAATCAAAAGCCCACTGATCTAGTCGACTACCTCGGATCGGGACCTGCATCGCGCCGGCTTCGCAGAGGCCCATCCCATCCGCGCATGACTAGCATTAAAGACCTGCCGAAGGACATTGTGGTTTGGAACACTGAAACCACTCGCGCGCTCCACATGAGTCTGATGAACCATCTGGGCGAAAATTATATTTCCACCGAGTTCATTGACCCTTCGCTCAGTAGCGGAGAAGTTTTAAATGGCGTTGTGCATGGAGATATCCAAGGCAGCCATTTTTCTGATAACTCGTTGGACTTCATGATTACAGGTGATGTGTTTGAGCATATCCCTTTTCCGGAAAAAGCTATTTCCGAATCTTATCGAATTCTAAAGCCTGGTGGCTGCCACATCTTCACTGCACCGTTTTACCATCACCGTTTCACCAATGAGCTCAGAGCAACCCTACAAGATGACGGATCTGTAGTAGAGCATATGAAACCTTGGTATCACGATGATCCGATGAGGCCTGAAGGGGCGTTGGTGTTCAACATATTCGCGCCAGAGCTACTTTGCATGATGGAAAGGCAAGGATTCGAGGTGCGCCTGCTTAAGCTTCATAGCCCGCTGTATGGAATATTTGGGCAGAACGCGATAGTGCTCGTCGCCCGAAAAATCTCTCCCGATCTATCCAAAAGAGATGCAGTGTTCATGAATTAATAGCAGCGCAAGCTCTTGTCACTGGGCGGCAGAACAACCAATACGGCCTATTAACCAATAAAGATCCTCGCAAAGTGCGGGGATTTTTTTCGCGTGGAGAAAACCAATGACTGCAAGTGAACAAGACCGCGACATCCTCGCCCGCACCTTGTGGGGTGAGGCGCGCGGGGAAGGAACGGCGGGACAAGTGGCCGTGGCCTGGACGATCCGCAACCGCGTGTTCGATGGCAAGGAAAAGTCGTGGTGGGGCGAGGGCTACGCCGGAGTCTGCCAGAAGCCGTACCAGTTCAGCTGCTGGAACAAGACCGACCCGAACTATCAGTTCCTGAACGGCGTGAAGCAGATTCAGTTTCGAGAGCTGGCGCAGTGCCGGATCGCGGCAGATCAAGTGATTGACGGCAAAGTGGTAGACCCCACGGACGGTGCCACGCACTACTACGCCACCAGCATTAAGCCGCCCGCCTGGTCAGTGAAGGCAACGCAAACGCTGAAGTTGGGTGGTCACGTCTTCTTCCGGGATGTGCCGTGATGGTGGTGCCATGGCGAGCGCTTGGTTTGCTGGCGCTTATGCTCGCCTGCTTCGGCGGCGCCTGGCAGTTTCAGGACTGGCGTTACGGGAAGCAGTTGGCGGAACAGGGCAAGCTGCACGCCGAAACCCTCAATCAACTGACCCTGGCCGCCGCCACCGCACAGCAGGCCGAGCAGGACAAGCGTCTGGCGCTCGAGCAGCGGCTGGCGGCCAGCGAGCAAACCCACTTCAGGAAAATGACCGATGCCCAACGTGACCAAGATCGCCTGCGCGATCGCCTTGCCACTGCTGGTCTGCGGCTGTCAGTCCTCATCGACTCGGATTCAGCCAGTGGCTGTGACTTGCCAAAAGCCGCCGGCGCCAGCGGCGTGGATCATGCAACCGTACGAGCCCGACTTGACCCGGCGCATGCTCAACGAATTATCGCCATCACCGATGAAGGCGACCGGGGACTGATCGCGCTGCAGGCTTGTCAGGCTTATGTGCGCGAGCTTGGCGCAGGCTTTGTCACGAAGCCCTTTCCGGCACACGTCGAACAATCATCGCGCGAACAAAAGTGATCGAGGCAGGCAGGGCACATGCAGAACATTGCTGACTCGATATGAGGTCGCACCTTTTCAAAGGCGCGCAGATTCCGATCTTCCTTAGCGACCTGAGCTACATCAACGAGAGCGCGGTAAGCGTCCGGATCGTCGATAGGCTTGTAGTCAACACCACTGATAACCCGCTCGGTCTCGATTAACTGGTACCGGCGCCCGTTGATTTCCAGCATCAGGCCCGAGATTGTCCCAACCTTCCGGGAAAGCCCCAAGGTCAGCCGCACCCCCTCCGCGTCAGAGTAGACCTTACCGTCGTAGGGGAAGGAGGCACCGCGTGGTTCGTCACTTTCGAAGTTAAAGATCGATCGACTGATAGTACCAAGCAGCTTTCGGTTGTCGAACTGCACAACGTCATAGGTCGAGGCTCCGCGGTATTGGCTGGGCGAATTCTGCAGCTCCTCGACGGAGTGCCAGTACGCGGCGTCTGCCATTTCGTTCATATCGAACTGCTCAAGCTGGTCGATCAGGCCCTCATCAAGGAGCGTCGCGGCCATCTCGTGAAGGGTTTCCCGATGACCCTCTGGGTTCTGTAGACGGAAGTCCTGATCGTCGAGAGTTGAGCGCCATCGCTGGATCCGGAGGGTTTTCGCTTGATCGAAATTCATGTTGCGGGATTCGCCGCACAACTGCTGTATGTATGCACAGTGGTCGAGGCGAGGTAGGTGTGCGAGAGGTATGCGACGAGCTGCGGGCGAACAGCCGCGTTCTGGCAAAAACTGTTTGCCACAAAGCAGACGTGCGAAAAAGAAGTGAGCGATTAAGCCTTAATAATGATCCCTTTCGCTGGTTATCTCCGATGCGCCCAGCCAGATCGCCATCTGTGCGAAGCTTTTCACCGAAATCAAACAAAACGGCGATCGAAAGAATAAAAATACATTGTGTTTATTCAGGAGCTACGCTTATACGATAAGAAAATTGATTAGCTGGCCTTCTAGATCTTGTTTCCATGCAAAACAGCGATATTCCACCCAGTCGTACCAAAGGAGTTTGCATGAAAATTGAGATTCTTAAACAGGCAGTTATGGATTCACGAGATGGCATCACTATCTCTGATAATGGTATTAAAGACAATCCGCTGATTTTTGTAAATCCTGCTTTTGAACGCATGACCGGCTACTCGTTTGAAGAGGTCACTAATATTAACTGTCGATACCTACAAAAAGACGATCGAGAACAGCCTGAGCTTGGGATTGTTCACGATGCCGTTAAAAACGGAGAGTACTGCCTTGTAACACTGCGTAACTATCGCAAGGATGGGACGATGTTTTGGAATGAACTGAGCATATCTCCAATTCATGATGAAAATGGTGTTGTGACAAATTTTTTGGGTATACAAAAAGATGTTACGCCTCGCATGCTTATATTGCAGCAACTTCGCGACGAGCATCAGTCTCTCGAAGAGATGAAGGCGCACTTCGAGCAATTGTCCATAAAAGATGGGTTGACAGGTATTTATAATCGTCGTTTTTTTGATTTGCAGTTTGAAGTCTTATGCAGAATCGCGTGCCGTAACAGCGATTCACTGACTCTTGCTATGATTGATGTTGATAACTTTAAGCTATTCAATGACGTTTACGGGCATCAAGTTGGCGACGAGGCATTAATACGTGTCGCGGATAGCTTGAGTAAGTCTTTTCAGCGAGGCTCTGATTTTGCAGCTAGATATGGTGGTGAAGAATTTGTAGTTCTTTTCAGCGGAATGACAAGCGACCAATCAGCTCGGCATGTTGAAACTCTTTGTCAGCTAGTGCGAGACCTGAGAATACCGCACTGCGCTTCTAAGACAGGATACTTAACTATAAGCGTGGGTTTTTCAGTACATCTATTTAGTCCGCTGCACACATGTAACGATCTGCTAGCCCGAGCCGACAAAGCTCTTTACATGGCTAAAGAACGAGGTAGAAATCAATTTTCTTATCTTTAGTTTGTACGAAACTCTGGAGAGTATGACTTTGATGATTTTGCTCCTTCACACCGGTGCGAATGGCTGGCCGGGGTGCAGATGAAGAGCTATGCCCAATCCATCATGGGAACGACCGTGCATCCAAGTGCGTTCAGGAGAAACTGTTGGCGAACGTAAGCAGATGTGGATTTCGCGTAGAAGCGCGATTTCCAGTACAGTTTTGAGTGCCTGTCGCGCTGAAAAACGTTTTTACACAGCCTCGGCCAGAAGCGGTCACTCGCAGACGCTCTGGAGTAACGTGTCGAATTGTACCATCGAAGCTTCACCGCCCATTGAGGATCTCCAATGACAAACCAACCCGCTATTGTAGAGGTGGTTCAAGAAACCGATCCTATGCTGCTCAGGTCTTTGAATGAACTTCTCCCACAGCTTTCCAAAAACGCTCAAGCAATGACAATGGAAAATCTGAAGCAGATAGTGAATTCAGAGTGCTCCAACTTATTAGTAGTGAGAACAGCAGGTGGGGGAAGTATTTTAGGGGCATTAACCCTAATTCATTTTCGTATTCCGACAGGCGTTCGAGCCTGGATCGAAGACGTCGTAGTAGATGCCAGTGCTCGAGGTCAAGGTGTCGGCAAAGCACTCATAGAAGCAGCAATAGAAAAAAGCCACAACCTCGGTGCGAAAACTCTGGATCTGACATCCAACCCAGACCGTGAATCTGCCCATCGTTTGTACGAGAGGGTAGGATTCTCGGTGCGCACAACGAAGGTCTATCGACATATCAAAGTGACGAATGGATAGTGCCGCAACGCATGGCGATTATTTATGAGGACAGGAGCGTCCTGAATGGCCGCTCCTGGCCGTTTTCTGCCTGTGGCGAGGGGCCGCGAACAAGGAGAAGGTGCAGGATATCGCCCGGCAGGCCCCGGTGGGTCACCGAGCTGTTGGCTTGAGTTTGCCGAGGTCCCCTCACAAACAAGCTGTCGAATCGCCGGGCTGCGGGGGGGCTGGTTTGAAGTTTCGTATCTGCGCGAAGAAATAGCAGGTAGGTTAATAGAGTCCATAAAAAGGCCGCTGCAAAGGCAGCGGCCAGAAGCCGTCTCCCGTTTTACAGTGGGAGGCATTTACAACAGATAAGACTCAAACTTTCGCTGGGTTCTGTTTCTCCGGGTCAATCCCATAAAGCGCAATCGCCTCAGCTACTTTTTCCCTTGGCACCCCTCCGTCATCGGCGAGCGCTTTCAAGGCCGCCAACGCGATGAAGTGACGATCCACTTCGAAAAACCTGCGCAGCGATTCTCGGGTATCCGATTGGCCGAAACCGTCGGTGCCTAATGCCACGAAGCGTCGCATGGGCACGAACGGGCGGATCTGGTCGGCAAATATTTTCATGTAATCAGTCGCGACCACCACCGGTCCCTGTTTATCTTGCAGGCAACTTTCAACGTGACCGATACGTGGCGCCTTATGCGGGTGCAGCAAATTCCAGCGTTCGGCATCCTGGCCGTCCCGACGCAGTTCGGTCAGGCTGGTGACGCTCCATACCTCGCTGCTGACGCCGAAGTCCTGCTCCAGCAACTGCGCGGCGGCGATGATTTCTTGCAGGATTGAACCGCAACCCATCAGTTGTACATGCTTGCCTTCGATTGGCTGCGCCGGGGCTGAGAGCCGATACATGCCTTTAAGAATATCCTGCTCGATACCTTCGGGCATGGGCGGATGGGCGTAGTTTTCGTTCAGCAACGTGATGTAGTAATAGATGTCTTCGTTTTCAACATACATACGCCGCATGCCATCCTGGATGATCACGGCCAGCTCATAGGCGAACGTCGGGTCGTAGGACACGCAGCACGGTACGGTTGAGGACAGCACATGGCTGTGACCATCGTCGTGTTGCAGGCCTTCGCCCATCAGCGTGGTCCTGCCGGACGTGGCGCCCAGCAGGAAACCTCGGGCGCGGGCATCGCCTGCCGCCCAGGCCAGATCGCCGACACGCTGGAAGCCAAACATCGAATAAAAGATGTAGAAGGGCACTGTCGTCACGCCGTGCGTACTGTACGAAGTGCTCGCCGCGATCCACGAAGAAATGCCGCCGGACTCGTTCAGCCCCTCCTGCATGATCTGCCCATCGCGCGCCTCCTTGTAATAACTCAGTTGGCCGGCGTCTTGAGGTGTGTACAACTGGCCGACGTGGGAATGGATGCCAATCTGACGGAACAGGCTTTCCATGCCGAAGGTGCGTGATTCGTCCGGGACAATGGGCACGATCAGCTTTCCGATGTTCGGGTTCTTGAGCAAAGTGCCGAGGATGCGCACAAACGCCATGGTGGTGGAAATCTCGCGCTCGCCGGTGCCTTGGAGCTGGTTGTCCAGAGCCGACAGTGGTGGGATCTGCAAGGGCTCGACCGCACTGAAGCGTGCAGGCACGTAACCGCCCAGTTGGGTGCGCCTGGCTTGCAGATAAAGGGCCTCGACACTGTCCGCTGCCGGTTTGAGGTAGGGCATGTCGCCCAGTTGATCGTCGGTGAGGTCCAGCGCAAAACGATCACGGAACGCTTTGACCGCGTCCTCACCCATTTTCTTGAGCTGATGGTTGATGTTCTGGCCTTCGCCGGCTTCGCCCATGCCGAAGCCTTTTACCGTTTTCGCCAGAATGACCGTCGGCCCTCCGGTGTGGCGCATGGCGGCGGCGTAGGCGTTGTAGACTTTTTCCGGGTCATGGCCGCCGCGAGAAAGCTTCCAGATGTCCTCATCGCTCAGGTCGCTGACCAGTTCCAGCAACTCAGGGTATTTGCCAAAAAAATGCTCACGTACGTAAGCGCCGTTCTGGGATTTGTAGTTTTGATAGTCGCCGTCCACGCATTCCATCATCCGCTGACGCAGCAGGCCGCTTGTGTCCTTCTCCAGCAAGGCATCCCAACCGCTGCCCCAGATCACTTTGATAACGTTCCAGCCGGCTGCCCGATACAGGCTTTCAAATTCCTGAATAACCTTGCTGTTGCCGCGCACCGGTCCGTCCAGGCGCTGAAGGTTGCAGTTGACGACAAAAATAATATTGTCGAGCTTCTCCCGACCCGCCAGGGAAATCGCCGCCAGGGATTCCGGCTGGTCCATTTCGCCGTCACCTAGGAACGCCCAGACTTTGCGTCCTTGATGTTCTTTCAGGCCACGGTCTTCGAGGTAGCGCATGAACCTGGCCTGGTACGCGGCTGTGATCGGACCAAGCCCCATGGATACCGTCGGAAATTGCCAGAAGTCCGGCATGAGCCTTGGGTGTGGATATGACGAGACACCGTCGCGGTCAGTCTCGCGGCGGAAGTTGTCCAGCTGCTCTTCGCTCAGGCGACCTTCCAGATAGGCGCGCCCGTAGATGCCCGGTGAAGAGTGACCCTGGATATACACCATGTCACCGCCAAACTGCTCGGTGCGCCCACGGAAGAAATGCTCGAAGCCGACGTCGTACAGAATGGCTGCCGAGGCGTAGGAAGCGATGTGCCCGCCCACGTTCGAATGTTTGCCGGCGCGCAGCACCATGGCCAAAGCGTTCCAACGGATGTAAGCATTGATCCGGCGCTCTATCGTCAGGTCGCCGGGGTAGGGCTGCTGACGGTCGACCGCAATGGTGTTGACGTAAGGCGTCGTGACGCGCCCATAAAAATTACCATGGCGGCTGGCATCGAAATCCAGCATCTGATCGATCAGATAGTGGGCGCGGGTACGTCCTTCGACGCTCGCCACCGATTCGATGGATTCGAGCCATTCACGGGTTTCTTGTGGATCTTCGTCGAGAAACAGGGGTTGTTGTGCCATCGTCGTCTCCTGAACAGTGCAGCAGCACCGAGTCGTTGGGTGCCTGACTAAGGGGTGTGGGTCGATGCCAGCCTTAAAGAATTTTTGTAGTTGCATTTGCAACTACATGCGAGAACTTAGCCTGCCGCACGCTACAATTGCAACTAAATAGATTTCATGAAAAGGGTGATGCATGTCTTCAAGCGATCCGGATACCTGGTTCAGATTCGTCAGGGCTCACCGCTGCCTGATCCGGGAAATCGAGCGTCGGCTGGCGGCGGCCGGGCTGCCGGCTTACGCGTGGTACGACGCGTTATGGGGTCTGGAAAGCGGCCCTGACGGCACTCGGCGCATGAACGAATTGGCTGACGTGATGGCGATCGAGCGCTATAACCTCACCCGGCTGGTGGACCGTCTGGAGGCCGAAGGCTTGGTGACACGCAGCCGTGCCAGCGATGACGGCCGTGGTGCGTATGCAGCCATTACAGAGAGCGGGAAAGTGCTGCGTAAAAAAATGTGGCAAATCTATGAAGGGGCGGTGGACGAGCTGTTTTTGTCGCAATTTGATGACGAGCAGCAGCGGTTCTTCAGTGACGCGCTTGAGCTGGCCGCAACGGCGGCGCGCAACAGTGGGCGAGCGGGTTGACCGTTGTTTGGTCATTGCAGCAGATAACGGTCCATGGCCTGTTCGACGCACGCCTGCGCGATGACACCTTCCTGAGCCAGCGCTCGCAGAGCGAGTGCCACGATCCAGCGTTTATCCACCGTTTTGCCCGAAGGTGTTTCGGTTGAATCGGCGCCGAGCGCCACGAACCGTGACTGGATATGCCTACCGATCTGATCGGCGACATGCTGGGCATAACCGGTCACAGCTACCACCGGGCAATCATCGGCGCTCAGGCAGTCGAGCAAATGCGACGACCGCCGCGGCATGTCAGGATGCATTCGGTTCCAGCGTTGTGCCTTGTCTGCATCACGGGCCAGGCGGGTGTAGCTGGGGCAGCTCCAGAGTTCGCTTTCGACGCCCCAGTCATCACGCAACATCTGCGCCGCTGAGGCCACCGACTGCAAGGCCAGCCCCGCGCCCAACAAGCGGACCCGGGGTTGCCCGGCATCTGTATCAATCTCGTTGAGTTTGTACATGCCCTTGAAGGCCTGACTCGCACTAAGGTTGCTGATGGGGGCGACTAAATCATTGGGTTCATCGTGAAGCGCCATGTAATAGAAGCCGGCATTGCCTTCCACATACAAACTTTGCAACGCAGCTAGCGCAATGGCGTGCGCTTCGGCACCGCTGGCGGGGTCGAAGGGCAGGCAGTGCGGGTTGGCGGCCAGCCAAAGCGGAACCCAGGGATGAGCGCCTTTAGGCCAGCGGGAGGGCAGGGTTTCTATGTCATTGCACAGAATGCCCCGGCGGGCGGACTCGTTTGAAAGTGCGCAAAGTTCGGCTGATGTCGCAGAAGTGGTCAGGTACAACAGCGGTTTTTCGCTGGTGCAGGCAGCATGGCTAAAGCGCAGAGGCCAGGCGCTGATACGTGTGTGACAGCTTTCGACTTGAGACTGCTTGTCGGACCGGATGACCCAGACATGCCTGGCCGTTCCCGGATCCCTTTCCAGTCGGTTGGCGATATCGATCATGGTGTGGAGCGGAGAGGAGAAGCCAGCGGTGTATTGCTGTGCCCGGGTTCGGATTTTATCGATGCAGGCCTGAGCGGCAAGGCGGGTATCTTGTGTTTTGCTGAAGCTGGAAAAGCGGATCATATTCCGAAAATCTCCGTGCGTTCCGTCATGCTTGCACCATACTGCACGCCTTAATATGATTGCAAATGCAATTAGATTGCTATGGGATGGAGTTTCCCCATGAACGCGTCTTACCCTCATTGCCCTATGGACGGAAGCCAGTGTGCGCAGCGCTTGAGCGACCGTCCGCTTCGGCCGGTTTATGCCTGTCGCGAAGGACTGCGATTGGCCGTTCTCTGCCGATTGTTGCAAGTGGCGAAGGACGGCACTCGACCCAAAGCAGTCGCTCGATTTAGAAACGTCAGTGGGCAGGGCCGGATTTCATGCCAGGCTGAAAATGCTCGCTTCTCCAGTCTGTATGTCGTACGCAACTAACGCCTCATGTATGGCATCGGCGCTACAAACGATTTCACCGTAACTATTCCAGATGGCGGAACAACCTGCTGCTACAAAGTCGTCGGCAGCACCTATACAGTTCGCCATCATTACAGTCATTCGATGCTTTTTAGCAACCATCGGATAATGGCTGTTTGCTGATGCAATACCTCTCTCAGACTTGGCCACGCTTGCCAAATACACCTGAGCCCCTGAATGTGAGGCTTGTTCGGCGTGGCTTGGTTGCAGTGACTCGTAGCAAATGGCGGGTGCCAGGACAAAATTTGCCTGGCTCAGCACAAGCTTTTGGGTGCCGGGGGTGAAAAAAGGTAATTCGTCGACGTGTAGGTGCTGTTTTGAATAGCTAGAGCGCTCCAGCCCGGGCTGGAAGGTAATCATGCTGATTTCGGTGCCTTTAGAACCCTTCGTTGGCGCACCAACAGCGATGAGCATCCCATATTGGTCGCTTAATCTCTGGAACTCATCAAAACGGCTATCACTCGGATGCACCGCTAAGACCTCAGCCAGCCTCGGTTCGTAACCGGTTAGGGAAAGTTCGGGAAAGAGCACGAGATCTGCACCCTTGCTTGCAGCTAAGTGGATGACATCAATGTGTCTGGTGATGTTCCTTTGATATTCCCCCGGTACTCGCATCCATGTGTAGGGCTAGTTTTGAGAGCCACTGAACTGGTGCTCAGCCTCTGCTCCAAGGTCAATGCATGCTGCACTAACGTTGGAAATATGGAAAGGGGGTGGGCGAGGGGCGAAGAAACCCAATGCCCGCTTCTGGACGGAAGCAGCCGCTCATGACTGACCGCCTCCGGCCAATAGCTGCCTGTCACGATGGGCTGCAATTGGCAGATTTCTGCCGTTTGATCAGCGCGAGCGACTTAATAAAACTTAACCTTATTCAGGTCGAGAACCCGTCAAAACCTGCCGTCGAGCGCAAAACAGAACCTTAAAGTACGCGCCTGGACAACACACCTACTCGGATACCTAAACTAAGGGTAATGGTGTCCACCTAAGCGACGCGTCAAAGTTCAAAGTCGTAGGATGGAAGCGTTAACTTTTACTTATACGTGATCTCTATAACGCCGGTCGTCGCACGAAATTTTCTTTGCTGAAAATAGACCTGTTGGTCAGGGGAGCAGGGTGTACTATCGAAAAATAGCATCAAGAAGTGATACGTACCCATGGAAAGGGATGATAGCCGCAGGATTTCGGCATCGACGGCTAAACGCGCCGGTGACACTCCGAACGCTGGACAAATCGCTAATGCGGTAGTGGCAACATTCAGGGATATTTATACTACTCTCGCGCCGATTATTGGGCAGGAAGGCGTGTTTGCGCTTTATAGGCGAAGCGTATTTATTTGTGCCTCACGTCACACTTGTCTCTCCATCCTCAACGACAGCCTCGATACAGACTTTTCTGGATTGAGACTTCTGCTCGCGCAGCAAACCAGCGACACAGCCACAGCATATGGTCACGACTTGCTGAAGACTTTGAATGAGCTACTGACCTCGTTCATAGGGTCTTCTCTATCCGTACGTCTGTTGCAGCCCGTTTGGGACAACTCTTTTAGCGACACCCCTGCGCAGGATACCTCCTCATGAATACCAAAGTGGCTATCAACCGTCTGTCTACGGGTGTGCCAGGACTGGACGAGGTCCTGGGCGGAGGCCTACCGGAGTTTTCGTTCAACTTGATCGCCGGCCCTCCAGGCTGTGGCAAAACTACCCTTGCGCACCAGATGATGTTTGCCCTGGCTACGCCTGAACGTCCGGCGTTGTTTTTTACCGTCCTCGGTGAGCCGCCGCTGAAGATGCTGCGCTATCAGCAACAATTCGATTTTTTCGACAACGAAGCGATCAACCAGTCGATTCGCTATATCAACCTGTCCAACGACACCCTGGCCGGTGACTTGGACGAAGTATTGCGACGGATCGTCAGCGAAGTCGAGAAGCATTCGCCGTCGCTGGTATTTGTCGATTCGTTCCGCTCCGTGGTGTTGGCCAGCCAGACCCAAGACAACCCGAATAACAACCTGCCGCAGTTCATCCAGCAACTGGGTATGTTGATGACCACGTGGCAGGCGACCACCTTTCTGATCGGCGAATACTTCACCGAAACCGACACAAATCCGATTTTCACCGTGGCAGACGGCCTGATATGGCTGCGGCAAAGCGTCGAGCGCAACTCGATGGTTCGCAAGATGGAAATCATGAAGATGCGCGGCCAGCCGACTTTGCCGGGCCTGCACACCTTCCGTATTGCATCCTCGGGGATCAAGGTGTTCCCACCGGCGGCTATCAATCGTTCGGTTGAAGCGCCGTCGACGTTCCCTATCAAGCGCCTGAAAATGGGCGTGCCGGCACTCGATGAGATGCTAGGCGGCGGCCTGCCTCGCGGGCATTCGCTGCTGGTGGCCGGGCCATCGGGCTCGGGCAAAAGCATTTTGGCGGCGACCTTCCTGGCCGAAGGCGCACGCAACGGTGAAACCGGTGTGATTGCGGTGTTCGAGCAACGGCCCAACCATTCGCAAAACCCGAAGTTGGCCGAGTTGATCAAGAGCGGGCAGGTTGGCCTGGTGGACAGTCGCGTGCCGGACCTGTCCATCGACGAAATCGTCCACTTGTTGCTCGGTGAGATCGGCCGTTTAAAAGCCACCCGCATGGTAATTGATTCGCTGTCGGGATTTGAGCTGGCATTGGCGCCAACCTTTCGCTCTGACTTTCGCGAGTCACTCTCGCGCATGGTCACCGCGCTGACGGCTGCTGGGGTCAGCGTCTTGATGACCTCTGAGTTAGAAGACCGCTACACCGACCTGCGGTTTAGTCCTTACGGCACCGCTTTTCTCACCGACGCGATCATTGTCCAGCGCTACATTGAAGTGCAGAGCCGCCTGCTGCGGATCATGGCTGTGGTAAAGGTACGCGCCAGCGCCCATTCCGATGAGTTACGCCAGTATCACATCGACGACAACGGCCTGCAGATTGGCGAAATGCTTGTTGACCGAGAAGGTCTGTTAGGGGGCCGCCCGACTCAGAAGAACAATCAAGCGTCAATGCCGCGGTCTGAGGCGGATGACCTTGGGAGGCTTTCGTGAACCGCAAATCGGACAACGACAAAAAAGCGCTCGCTGCTGCGAGTATCGAGCTGACTAAGGTTGTGCAGAAAACTCAGGAGGCTCGCCTAAAGCTTGATGCTCTTGAGCAGAAAGTCTTGAACACTGAGTACCAAATGCTGGAAAACCACCAATCCGGGCAGTTAATCGAGGCCAATGAACAACTGGTATTAGCGCTTCTCCAAGCCCAAATTGGCGTTGAACAGGCAGCCGCTGCGCTTGTGGAGGTTTCTCACGCCGCGCAGCTCGATGTACTGACGGGGCTTCCCAATCGCAGATTGCTACTCGGACGGTTAGCCCAGGCGATCGAAGATACGACGCTAGAGGGAGAGGGTCTGGCGGTACTCTTTTTGGATCTAAATCACTTCAAATTGATCAACGACACCTTGGGGCACAGTGTCGGCGATGAAGTGCTCAAGGAGACTGCACTGCGACTGAGTGGCGCGGTACGCAAGAATGATACGGTTGGACGATACGGCGGGGACGAGTTCATTATCTTGCTGGGAGGCACAATCAGCCATGCCGATGTATTGGGTATCTGCGAGAAAATTATCAAGGCGCTTGGAGTGCCACATCCGATCGGGAATCAGATTCTGCAACTGGCAGCGAGCATCGGGGTGAGTTATTACCCGAAAGATGGCGATGACCCGCACACATTGATCGATTGCGCTGACGCGGCGATGTATCGGGCAAAACGGCATGGCCTAGGGGTAGCCTTTCACAGCACCGACTTGCCTCCAGTACCGTTGCCCACCAGACTTCCAATTAGCCAGGCACAAAGAAAACCGGGCGATCACCACTACATAGCCCCTAGAGAACACGAAAGACGGCGTGCTCAATTGCGAGAGGCAAACGAGCAGTTGGTATTAACGGCACTCAACGCGCAACAACTCCAAGTCGCTGCGGAGGACGCCCTTGATAAGCAGAAAAAAATTCTGGCAATGGTTGCGCACGAGTTGCGCAATCCACTAACACCGCTAACCCAGGTGGCGGGGATGCTGATGCACTCCTCCCGTGAGCGGTTGGCGAGCATACAGGGGATTATTGAGCGTCAGACAAGCCATATTTCGCGGCTGGTCGACGACCTGATGGACGTATCCATGGTCCAGACAGGCAAGCTCAGACTGAACTTCCAGCCTGTAGACATAGCAACGATCATCGATGACGCCGTCATTGTTTGTCGTCCTGCGATCGACCTACGCTTTCAGCAATTTGTAATGCGCCAGCCAAGTCGCCCGCTGATGATCAATGGCGATCAGCTCAGATTGACGCAAATTTTATGCAACCTGCTAGGCAATGCCTCCAAGTACACACCCAATAATGGTTCAATCGAGCTAGTTATCGGTGCCGGTACCGAGGACATCACCTTGACCTTCTCCGATACCGGTATAGGTATTAGCGCTGAGGTTCTGGCTTTTATTTTTGATCCGTTCGTTCAGGACGCCCACGCCATTGGGTTCAACGGCCCAGGCCTGGGAGTTGGGCTGTCAGTCGTTCGCGAATTGGTCGAGGGGCACCGAGGCTCGGTAAGCGTGTTCAGCGGTGGCTTAGGGCTCGGTAGCAAGTTTGTCGTCACGCTACCGCTGCACCCGCAATCCAAATAACAGTTTTGTGATGGTGGCAGCATCCCATGCAGGGTGATCGAGGTTTGATCCTGATTGCTGGTAAGTTGTTGAGTGATTGCGAGCAGATGCTGGCGGGGTTACCGACTCAAGCCCAAGGTCTGATCTAGTTCTCATGCCAATTATTTCCAATGGGCACTGCCCCTTCGTAGAGGTAGCGAGACAGCTCTGCCCAGCGTTTCACCCGGCAACCCAGAGCCCTGCTTATAGCCGAACCTTGAGAGTCAGAGTCATTTCATCGCGTGTGATTACTCCGTGTGGTATCGATATGGTTACCAAAAGCTGCCTGTCATGCTGACCGCTTGTTGTTGACCGAGATAGGCATTGACTTAAAATCGCCACCCCCAAAAAAATCAGCTTGCATAGCGAGAAGGAGCTTAGATGCAACGGGTGATGATTGTTGGTCAACCTGGGTCAGGCAAAAGCACTTTGGCGCGTGAGCTTGGTCTGCGCACGGGTTTGCCGGTCGTTCATATCGACACTATTCACTGGCAGCCAGGTTGGATCGAACGAAGTCGGGACGAGAAGACACTGCTTTGTCTTGATGTAGAGGCCCGAGATTGTTGGATATTCGAAGGTGGCCATTCAGCCACTTGGGATAACCGGCTGGCCCGTGCAGATCTTTTGATATGGATTGATCGTTCGGCGACGCTTCGATTCTTGCGCGTACTGCGCAGAACGCTGCTCCAACGCGGTCAGTCTCGGCCTGACTTGCCGGAGAACTGCCCCGAACAGCTGATGAACCTGCCGGAGTTTTTTAGATTCATGTGGCGGACGAAAAAATCAGCGCGAGAAAAGATGCAGCAACTTGTTGCAACAGCGCCATCAGCTTGCCGCGTGGTTTGTCTGCGCTCTAATCGGGATACCGGCATTTTTCTCGCGAGCATTGGAAGTTCGACTGTCCAGACTCCGCGAGATTGATCGACGGCTGCCTGATTCACTGCGGAAACTGCCGGTTACGACTGGCTGCTATTGGCCCAGAGTGTGTAAAAACGCTTTCGCAAACCCTTGCTATGATTTCTGAGGATTTCATCGCAAGGATCGCCCATGAAGCGCTTTATCCAAGGTG